>DATCRS010000460.1:0-15738 GCA_036568845.1 Devosia sp.
TCGAGGTGGTGGCACGATCGTGCCACCCCACCGGCCCTCTCCCTCCCCCTTGTGGGGAGGGCAAGCAGAGCTAGGCGCGTTAGCGCCGTAGCGGCGCTAGGGTGGGGGTAGGGGAGCCGCCGGCCTCTCGCCGGATCCTGAGCGTGAAGATCAGAAGAACCAGCATGCCCAAGCACAAGAACTTCTCGCTTCTCTCCCACCGCGCCGGCACCGCCTTCCTCGCGCCCGCTGCCGCGCTGGTGATCGTCTTCGTGCTCCTGCCCTTCTTCTGGGTGATCTTCGTTTCTTTCACCAACCGGACCCTGCTCGGCGCCACCGCGCTCAACCCGCAGTTCGTCGGCCTCACCAATTATCTCAACCTCTTCAACCCGGCGAACTTCCTCCAGCGCGGCCAGTTCGGCTTCTCGCTGATTTTGACCACCCAGTTCGTGCTGCTCTCGGCGCTGGTGGGCCAGGCACTGCTCGGCCTCCTCCTCGCCTGGCTGATGCAGACCATTCCGGTGGCGCTCAAGCGCATCGTCGAGGGCTGCGTCATCGCCGCCTGGATCCTCCCCGAAGTGGTGATCGGCTTTGCCTGGTTCGCCTTCCTCGATCGCGACCACGGCACGCTCAACATGATCCTCACCTCGCTCGGCCTGCCCAAGGGAGACTTCCTCCTGCAGCAGCCGTTCTGGGTGATCGTCATCTTCAACACCTGGCGCGGCGCCGCCTTCTCGATGATGCTCTTCAACTCGGCCTTCTCGTCGATCCCGCCGAGCTACTTCCAGGCCGCCGATGTGGCCGGCGCCTCGAGCTGGCAGAAGTTCCGCGACATCGGCCTGCCGCTGATCCGCGGCCACGTGGTGACGGACCTCATCCTCATCACCATGTGGACCTTCAACGTCTTCACGCCCTTCCTTCTGACCAATGGCGGGCCGAGCTACCGGACGGAACTGCTCTCCATCTACAATTTCCGCGTCGCCTTCCGCGATTTTGAGTTCGGCAAGGGCGCGGCCGTCGGCGTCATCATCATGCTGATCAACCTCGCCTTTGCGCTCATCTATCTCGGCATCGGCCGCAAGAAGGCCAAGGCGGTAGAAGAATGAAGCTCACCTTCCCGCAATACCTCTCCCGCATCGGCTTTTCGGCGCTCGCTGCACTGCTCGGCGCGCTCTTTGCGCTGCCGCTGATCTGGTTCCTCTTCGCGCCCTTCAACACTCGCGCCGAGCTCGGCCTGCAACTGCCCGAGGAGTGGTCGCTGCAGAACTTCATGACCGTCTTCGGTAACGCTTTCGCCATGCGGGGCCTGCTCAACAGCCTCATCCAGTCGGTCGGCGGCGTCATCCTCGTCGGCATCGCGGCGACCCTCGCCGCCTATGCGCTCTCGCGCTCCTCGATTCCCGGCAAGGGCGCCGTCACCTACGTGCTGCTGCTCTTTTCGTCGGTGGTGTCCGGCTCCGCCGCCATGGTGCCGATCTTCCTCATCATCTCCTCGGTCGGCCTCATCGACACCCACATCGCGGTGATCCTCGTCTTCGCCGGCGGTCTGCTCCCCACTGCGATGTTCATCCTCCGCGACTTCATCGACGGCATCCCCAAGACCTACGAGGAAAGCGCCATGGTTGCAGGCGCCTCTCCCGTGCAGGCCTTCTTCGACGTGGCCCTGCCGGTGATCCGTCCGGGCATCGTCGTCGTCGTGGTCTGGGCCTTCGTCAACATCTGGGGGTCGTTCCTCATCCCCTTCATCCTCCTCCGCTCCGACGACCTGATGCCGTCTTCCGTCGCCATCTATTCGTTCTATTCGGAAGCGGGGACGCCCATCGTCACGCTCTTGGCCGCCTATAGCCTCATCTACTCGCTGCCCGTCATCGTCCTCTATCTCTTCGTCAGCTGGAAGTTCGGCTTCCGCTTCTTCGGTGGAATCAAAGCGTAATGGCTTCCGTCTCCTTCCAGAACGTCACCAAGACCTTCGGCAACTTCTCGGCCGTCTCCGACATCAGCTTCCTGATCGGCGACGGCGAGTTCGTCTGCCTGCTCGGCCCATCGGGCTGCGGCAAGACCACGAGCCTGAGGATGATCGCCGGGCTCGAAACGCCGACCTCCGGCAAGATCATGATCGGCGACACCGACGTCACCAACCTCCACCCCAAGGATCGCCAGATCTCCATGGTGTTCCAGGACTACGCGCTCTATCCGCACATGAACCTAGCCGACAACATCGCCTATCCGCTGAAGGTCCGCGGCGAGAGCGTCGAGAAGCGCCACGCCCGCGCCAAGGAAGTGGCGGATGTTCTGAAGATCGGCGATCTTCTCCAGCGCCTGCCCAGCCAGATTTCCGGCGGCCAGCAGCAGCGCACCTCGCTCGCCCGCGCGCTGGTCTATCCGTCCCGCGTCTACCTCTTCGACGAGCCGCTCTCCAACCTCGACGCCAAGCTCCGGCTCGAGGCGCGCGGCTTCCTCAACCACCTGCAGCGCGACATGGGCATGACCGCGGTCTACGTCACCCACGACCAGGCCGAGGCCATGGCCCTCGCCACCCGCATCGCGGTGATGGACCGCGGCCGCATCGTCCAGTTCGCCCCGCCGGTCGAAATTTACCGCCGCCCCGCCACCACCTTCGTCGCCAACTTCGTCGGCAACCCGCCGATGAACCTCGTGCCGGTCGAAGCCGCCATCGAAGGTGACGCACTGCAACTCCGCGCCCACGGCCTCATCGTCCGCGACATCGGGCTGAGCCAAGGCGTCCGTGCTGCCATCACTAAGTCCCCCAGGCTCACGCTCGGCGTCCGCCCCGAGCATCTGACGCTGGGCGGCATGGAGAACGCCAACAGCATTTCCGGAAAGCTCTTCGCCAACGAGAATATGGGGCCCGAAAGCCTCGTCACCTTCGAGCGCCAGGACGGCGGCCGCGTCACCGCCCGCATCTTCACCGACGACCATGTCGACGCCGCCGACATGGTCTCGGTCACCTTCTCCGCCCACCACGCCCACCTCTTCGACGCCGACGGCCTCCGCATCCCGCTGGACGGGGAACGGGCACTGTGACCGTGGCTCTCACCCCCTCATCCGGCGCTACGCGCCACCTTCTCCCACGAGGGGAGAAGGGG
This sequence comes from Devosia sp., assembly GCA_036568845.1. Classification (GTDB taxonomy): domain Bacteria; phylum Pseudomonadota; class Alphaproteobacteria; order Rhizobiales; family Devosiaceae; genus Devosia_A. The sequence goes on from DATCRS010000460.1 coordinate 3,087, forward strand.
TTCCGCGAGATCGCGCCCCATCGCCTTCTCCCCTCGTGGGAGAAGGTGCCCGAAGGGCGGATGAGGGGGGTGCAGCGTGCGCCGGCCTCTCCATATCCCTCCCCCTTGTGGGGAGGGGGGACCCGCCTAGCGGGTGGGTGGGGGTTGCTGCTTGCGGCGGAGGCTCCGCTGCTCGCATGACCCTCACCAAAACCCTCCACCTCACCCCCGCCCACCAGACCAATAACCCCTACTACTACATCCCCTTCGACGTCCCCGCCGGCACCACCCGCATCGACGTAACGCTGGCCTATCCCAAGGCCGACGACTGCGTGATCGATCTCGGCTGCTTCGATCCCGGCATGCGCGACTTCCCGTCGCCGACCGGCTTTCGCGGCTGGTCCGGCGGCTTTCGCGACCGCTTCTTCGTCGCCACCGACGACGCTACCCCGGGCTACATCCACGGCGAGATTCCAATCGGCACCTGGAACGTCATCCTCGGCCTCTACAAAGTCCCGGCCGCCGGTGCCGAGGTCACCCTCACGATCGCGTTCGACTCGACTCCGCGCCCGCTGGCGCCGCAACCCGCCCGCACCTTTCCGGTGCGCGAGGGCAGGGGGTGGTACAAGGGCGACCTCCACTGCCACACCTTCCACTCCGACGCGCAGGGCTCACCCGAGACCCTCCATGCCCAAGCGAAGCAGGCCGGGCTCGATTTCCTCGCCATCGCCGACCACAACACCATCAGCCAGCGCCGCTACTTCCATCCGGCCTCCTCGCTTGATCTCATCTTCATTCGCGGCATGGAGGTGACCACCGCCGTCGGCCACGCCAATGTCTTTGGCGTCGACGACTGGATCGACTTCCGCATGACCAGGCCGTCCGACGCGCACCTCCTTGCCGAGGTCGTGCATCGTCACGGCGGCCTGCTTTCGATCAACCATGACAAGCCGGTGATCCCCTGGGACTACGAGCTGCCCCAGGTCGACTGCCAGGAGGTCTGGCAGTCCGCCTGGCTCGACTTCAACTGGGTGTCGCTCGAACGCTGGCAGCAGCGCCTCGCGTCTGGACTTCGCATCGCCGCCATCGGCGGCAGCGACTACCACCAGCCCGCCGAACTGCAGCCCGAAGGCCCGCTGGTCCTCGCCCGGCCCACCACCGTCCTCTGGCTCGACAATCTCAGCGAGGACAATGTCCTCGCCGCCATGAAGGCGGGCCGGGGCTACGTCACCGAAAGCCCGAACGGCCCGCATCTCGCCATCAAGGTCGACGGAATCATCATGGGAGGTTCCACCCGTAACCCCACGACCTGCCTCGCAGAAATCCGCGGCGCCAAGGGCGACACGCTGGTCTGGATCGATGCCTCCGGCCCCATCGCCGAGCAGGAGATCCATTCCGACGATTGCCTCGCCGAACTGGCTCTGCTCGATGGCGGCGCGCAGACATTCATCCGCGCCGAGATCGTCGCCAAGGCCAGCCGCGAGCGCCGCGTCGCGGAGCTCGAAGCCCATTTCGCCGGCCGCGATATGCCCCCTAAATTCGCCGAGCGGCGCGAGCAGCCCATCCGTCGCGCCCTCTCCAACCCCGTCTACATCGAAGACTGAGACCATGCTGATCGGCAACGCGCCCTGTTCCTGGGGCATCAACTACCCCACCGGCAATGCCTATACGTGGGCCCAATATCTCGACGAGGTCGCCGCCGCCGGCTATCGCGGCACCGAGCTCGGTCCCTTCGGCTTCCTTCCCAAGGACAAGGAGCTGCTGAAGGCCGAGCTGGAGAAGCGCAATCTCACGCTGATCGGCGCCACCCACGTCCACACCTTCGGCGACCGCGCTTCCGCCCCGGTGCTGATGTCCACGCTGCGCGAGCTCGCACCGCTGATGAAAGAACTCGGCGCTGGCCACATCGTCATCATGGATGAATCCAACTGGTACCCGGCGGGGCAGGAGGGCGTGCTCGACGAGGCCGGCTGGCACGGCCTCGTCGCCACAGTGCGCGAGGCGCAGCAGGTGATCGAAGGCGAGTTCGGCCTGAAGGCCAGCTTCCACCCCCATGTCGGCACCGCCGTCGAGCTCGAACCGCAGATCGATCGGCTCCTCGCCGAGACCGACATCGACCTCTGCTTCGACACCGGCCACCACGCCTTCTGGGGCCAGGACCCGCTGGCCTACATGGCCAAGGTTTGGGACCGCATCGCCTACATGCATTTGAAGAACGTCGACCCCGCCGTCCGCGCCCGCGTGCTCGCGAAACAGCTCTCTGTAGAGGACTCCTACGGCGAGGGCGTCATGGCCCCGCTGCCCGATGGCGCCGTCGACATCAGGGCGGTGATGCGCTTCCTCGAGGAGCGCCACTTCACCGGTCCCGTCGTCGTCGAGCAGGACGTCGCCGAGAACGCGGCCGAGACGCCGCTGCAGCTCGCCACCCGCAATTTCAACTACATGCAGGCGCTTTCGTAATGTCCCGTATCAAGGTCGGCCTCATCGGCCTCGGCGAAGTCGCCCAGCTCATGCACCTGCCGCTCCTGGCGGACGATCAGCGCTTCGAGATCGCGGCGGTGACGGATGTGTCCCCCAGCCTGGTCGACCACGTTGCCACCCGCTACGGCGTGCCCACCAGGCACGCATCCGCCGAGGCGCTGATCGCCGATCCGAACCTCGACGCGGTCTTCATTCTCACCCCCGACTTCCTCCACGCCCCACTGCTGGAGGCCTCGATCGAAGCCGGCAAGCACGTCTTCATCGAAAAGCCCGCGGCCCTCACTGCGGCGGAGCTGAAGCCGCTGGTCCAGCTTAACGAGACCAACCCCAAGATCGTCTTCGTCGGCTATATGCGCCGCTTCGCCCCCGCCTTCCTGGCGCTGAAAGACCGCCTGCCGCCGCGTGACGAAATCCGCCACGTGCGCATCCGCGACCTCATCCGCGAGAGCCAGTTCTTCGTCGACCAGACCCGCAACATCTTTAGGCCCACCGATGTCCCTCAGGCCGCCATCGACGAGGGCCGCACCAAGACACAGGCGCTGCTGAAGTCGGTGATGGGGGAGGCCCGCCCCGACCAGCTCCGCGCCTACCAGGTGCTCACCGGCCTCTCCTCCCACAGCTTCTCGGCCATGCGCGAGCTCTTCGGCTCACCGATCAAGATCGCCGCCGCCCGCCAGCATCGCGGCGAGAACGTTCTGGTCTTCTTCGACTACGGCAGTTTCACCGCGCTCTACGAGGCAGTGATCCACGACGTCGCCCGCTTCGATGCCGGCATCGAGGTGCTGACCATGAACCAGCAGTTCAAGATCAACTACGACACCCCCTACATCCGCAACCTGCCGACCCGGCTCGAGATCACCACCTCCGATCTCAACTCCACGAAAACCGAAATCATCGGCCCCTTCTACGAGGACGCCTTCCGCGTCGAGCTCAACGCCTTCCACCACGCCGTCACCACCGGAGAAAAACCCAAGACCATCCTCTCCGATTCCCTCGCCGACCTCGAACTCTTCGCCCAAGTCGGCCAGCATTTCCTGAGGCAGTAGTGCAGGCGGCTCACCCTCATCCGGCCTTCGGCCACCTTCTCCCATCAAGGGAGAAGGACGCTGTGGCACGATCTCGCAAGGGTCGCCTTCTCCCCTCGTGGGAGAAGGTGCCCGAAAGGCGGATGAGGGGGCGGGGAGTCACGACGTGAATACATTCGTTGGCCGCCGCCGCCTCGTCACGTGCCTGTCACGCAACCCCCCTAAACCCTCCGCGCGACTAGGCGGAACGTTCAGTCAAAAGAGTGTCACAATGGAATTTCCGTTCCATTTTCTGCTTGCCTCCGGCCATGCTCGGAATAGTGTAGCGCGTAGGTCGGCTTGAGATTGACCAGCCGCGGATCCTCCGCAGGCGAACATGGGAGAGAACAATGAAACGTCGTGCTTTTATGCTGTCCGTCGGCGGCGCCGCCGCGGGCATGGTACTGCTGCCGCGCATGGCCTTCGCCGAGGCCGGCCGCATCGATTGGTACACCTCGTCGGACCAGAACATTCTCGATTTCTGGACCAACGTGGTGAAGCCGAAGTTCGAGGCCGCCAATGCCGGCGTCACCCTCAACTTAGTCGACGCCGGTGACGCTGCCGGCCAGACCGCGATCGCCGAGCGCGCCCTCGCCGCCATGTCGAGCAATGCCGATCCGCAGGCCGACTACTTCGAGTCCGCCGACTGGCGTCTGCCCAAGGGTGCGGCCGACGCAGGGCTCTACGTCAACATCAAGGAAGCCGGTCTCTCGAACTACTCCAGGATCAACCCGCTGGCCTTCGACGGCGACTATTCGGTGCCCTATCGCGGCAGCCAGGTGCTGCTCGCCTACGACACCACCAAGCTCGATCCGGCCAATGCCCCCAAGACCTGGGACGACCTTATCGCCTGGATCAAGGCGAACCCGGGCCAGTTCATCTACAATCGTCCCGACAAGGGCGGCTCGGGCGGCAACTTCGTCCGCCGCGCCATCCTTGCCGCCAACGGCAACGATCTGGAAAAGTTCAAGATCGACAACTACACGCCCGAAGCCGGCGATGCCGCGCTCAACCCGGCCTGGGACATCCTCAAGGACATCTCCAGCTCGCTCTTCGATGGCGGTGCCTATACCGGCGGCAACACCCCCTCGATCCAGCTGCTCGGGCAGTCCGCCGTCACCATGATCCCTGCCTGGTCCGATCAGGCCATCCAGGCCATCAACACCGGCGTCCTGCCCGAGACCACCGGCCTCGTGCAGCTGCAGGACCTGGCCCTGCCGGGCGGCTTCTCGCGCAGCGTCATCCTCTCGAACGGCGTCAACAAGGACGCGGCTTTGAAGCTCGCCGACTTCATCCTCACCGAGGAGATCCAGTCGGCCGTGCTCTCCGAACTCGGCGGCTTCCCCGGCGTCTCCTGGGACTATGTCAGCCAGGACCTGCGCGAGAAATATGCCGACGTCATTCCGACCACCATCCCGACCTTCCCGGGCGGCGATTGGGAAAAGGCCATCAACGATGGCTGGTACCGCAACGTGGCTCCCAACGTGGACCGCAACGCGTGACCGTAGCGCCGGCGAGCGACATCGTCGGAACCAAGTCGGGCAGGGGGCTCATCGGCCTCCTGCTCGTCGCCGTACCGGTATTTCTGGTCGGCTGGATGATCATCTGGCCCATCATCTCGGCCGTCATCCGCACCATCTGGCTGCCGGACGAGACCGGCACGCCGCACCTCTCATTTGAGACCTACCAGTTCTTCTTCTCGGACTCTTACAGCCTCGGCAACCTGTCGCTGACGCTCTGGACCACCGCCGTCTGCGCGCTGCTGCTGCTGCTCATCTGCCTGCCGATTGCGCTTTACCTCCGCTTCTCCACCAGCCGCACCGCTGCCTATGTGCAGAGCCTCGCGATCTTTCCGATGTTCGTGCCGTCGATCATCCTGAGCTACGCGCTGATCCGCGTGCTCGGCCCTAATGGTACCGTCGACCTTGTCCTCAACGCGGTCGGCCTGCCGAAAATCCGGTCGCCTTACCTGACCCCTTGGGGTCCCGTCATCGGCCTCGTCTGGGACAATATTCCCCTCACGGTGCTGATCCTCGTTTCCGGCCTCGGTGCCGTCTCCAATCAGTCGATCGAGGCCGCGCGCGATGTCGGCGCCGGACGCTTCACGCTCTTCTGGCACATCATCCTGCCGCGCATCACCAACTCGATCCTCGTCGCCATCAGCTTCACCGTGCTCGGCCTCTTCTCGGCCTTCACGCTGCCCTACGTGCTCGGCCCCGCTTCGCCCGAGATGATGGGCCCCTTCATGCAGCGCACCTTCCGCGATCTCAACGATCCGACCAACGCCATCACCCAGGCGGTGATCGCCTTCTGCTTCTGCATCGTCTTCGGGCTCTTCTACGTGCGCTCCGTCGCCAAGAACAGGACGCCGTGATGGCCGCCATTCCCGCCGAGCGCCGCATCGATTGGGCGGGCGTCTTCTTTGCCGCCGCCCTCACCATCTGCATCCTCGTGCCGCTGATCGTCGTCGGCACCTGGGCCTTCACCAATGTGTGGCGCTATCCTTCGGTCATCCCGCAGGAGTTCGGGCTGAAATTCTGGGGCACGGTGCTCGGCCGCGCCGATGTCTGGACCTCCATCACCACGAGCCTGACCTTGGCGACCGTGGTGACCCTCATCTCCGCCGCGATCTGCCTGCCGGCCGCCTATGCCTTTGCTCGCCTCGATTTCCCCGGCCGCAACATCCTCTTTTTCTCCTTCCTCGCCGGCCACGCCTTCCCGAAATTCGGCCTCCTCGTCGCCATCGCCGGCATCTTCCTCCAGCTCAATCTCATCGGCACCTTCTGGGGCGTGGTCCTCATCCAGCTCGTCGGTACGCTGCTCTTCATGATCTGGATCCCGGTTGCGGCCTTCCAGGCCGTCGATCGCCGCATGGAGGAAGCGGCGCGAGACGTCGGTGCGTCGCCGCTGCGTGTCTTCTGGTCCATTACCCTGCCGCAGGCCGGCCCGACCATCGCCGCCGCCATCCTCCTCTCCTTCGTCGGCACCTTCTACGAAACCGAGGGCGCCTGGCTCATCGGCGCGCCGCAGATCCGCACCCTGCCGGTGCTGATGATCTCCTTCATCAACAACCAGCCGGTGATCCAGTATGGCGCCGTGCTGTCGGTGATCCTCTGGGTCCCGAGCTTCATCGCCCTGCTGTTCGCCCGCCGCGTGATCAGCTCCGGTTCCTTCGCCCGCGGCTTTGGTGCCTGACCACATGGCCGAACTCGAAATCAGGGGCGTCTCGAAGCACTTCGGTCCGACCGTCGCCGTCGACACCTTTTCCCTCACCGTCGCCAACGGCGAGCTCGTGACCCTCCTCGGACCGTCGGGCTCGGGCAAGTCGACCCTGCTCCGCATGATCGGCGGCTTCGAGCGTCCATCCTCCGGCCAGGTGCTGATCGATGGCGAGGACGTGTCGCGCCTGCCGCCTGAAAAGCGGCCGACCGGCATGGTGTTCCAGAGCCACGCGCTCTGGAGCCACATGAATGTCGCCAAGAACCTCGCCTTCGGTTTGAAGCTCAGAAAGCTCCCCGCCGGCGAGATCAAGGATCGCGTCGATGCCGTGCTCGAGTTGGTCGGCCTGAAGGGCTACGGCACCCGTATGACCAACCAGCTCTCCGGCGGTCAACAGCAGCGCGTCGCGCTTGCCCGCTCGCTGGTGCTGGAGCCGAAAATCCTCCTCCTCGACGAACCTTTCGCCAGCCTCGACCAGCACCTGCGCGAACGCCTGCGCGAAGAGGTGCGCGACATCCAGCAGCGGTTGAAGATCACCACCCTCTTCGTCACCCACGGCCAGGACGAGGCGCTGGCGCTCTCCGACCGCATCGTCGTCATGCGCGACGGCCGCGTCGAGCAGATCGCCCGGCCCGACATCGTCTATCGCGAACCGGCAACCCCGTTCGTCGCCGGCTTCATCGGCACCATGAACCTCGTCGAAGGCACTGTCGCCAACGGCACCTTCAGCCGCGCCAGTTTCAACCTGCCGCTGCCGGTCGCCGATGGCCCCGCCATCCTCGCCATGCGGCCGGAATCGATCACGCTGACCCACGGCAACCAGGGCCTCATCCACCGCGTCACCGACTACGGCACCCACGGGCTGGTCGACATCGACCTGCCCGACGGCACCCGCATTAAGACCACCATCGCCGACGCCAAGGCGTTCAGCGCCGGCCAGAAGGTCGACATCCGCCCCTCGGCCCTCGCGGCCTATCGCGACAACGCCGTCATCCACCGCTCCTGATGCTCTCTCCCGTCTCCATCACCCGCAACGGCCACAAGACCTGGTTCAAGTGGCACCGCGCCAGCCGTCGCGCCGGCGATCCGGTCTTCACCGGCAAGCGCATCCTGGACGCCATGGCGCTCGGCGCCTCCTGCGAGGTCGACCTCGTCGTCACCGCCGACAAAGGCTTTGCCGTCCTCCACGACATGACCCTCGACCGCGAGACCACCGGGCAGGGCCCCGTCGCTGCTGCACGTGACGCCGACATCCGCCAGTTGCACCTTCGTGACGAAGCCGGCACGCCGATCGACGACAAGGTCATGCTGCTCGACGATCTCTGCGCCCTGATGGCGTCGGGCACTCTCCACCCCGACGCCCTGCTGCAGCTCGACTACAAGGAGGACGAGACGGTCCTCGACGCCCGCGCAGTCCGGAACTTCGTCCGCGCCACCACGCCGGTTGCTCGCAACATGATCGTCTCCTCCGGCTCCGCCGCCGCGGTAAAGGTCCTCACTGACGCCGTCCCTGGCATGCGCTCGGGTTTCGACCCCAGCGACGAGCAGGTGTTCCGCGCCGCCCTTTCCTCCGGTCAGTTGCAGCGCTTCGTCGACGATGCGGTCGCTGCCTCGCCCGACTGCGACCTCATCTATCTCGCCTGGCAGATCGTGCTCATGTCCGACGATGCCGGCTTCGATATCGTCGATGCCTTCCATAGGCGCGGCAAGCGCATCGACGCCTGGACCATGCGGAGGATCGACGAGGTCTCGCTCTACGTCGTCGACCGCCTCCTCTCCCTGCGCGTCGATCAGATCACCACCGACGATCCCGAAGGGCTCGCCGCCGCCTTGGGAGTCTTGCCATGAACGACGCCGCCATCCTCGAACAGGTCGTCGACTGTGCCCGTCTTACCGGCGAGATCACCCAGCGCCACTTCCAAAAGTTCCGCGACATCGAGATCGGCATCAAGGGCCCGGCCGATTTCGTCTCCGACGCCGACCGCGAGTCCGAGCTCCACATCCGGAAATTCCTCTTCGAGCGCTGGCCCGACTGGTCCTTCACCGGCGAGGAGTTCGCCCCCGTCGAGGGCGACCAGAACTGCCGCTGGCTCGTCGATCCCATCGATGGCACCACCAATTTCGTCAACGGCATGCACTACACCATCTCCATCGCGCTCCGGCGCGGCAACGAGACGGTGCTGGGCGCGCTCTACAACCCGCCCGCCGACGAGATGTTCACCGTCATCAAGGGGCAAGGTGCCTTTCTCAACGGCCAGCGCCTCAAGGTCAGCGAGCAGTCCGAAACCGGCCTCTTCTGCATCGGCACCGGCCTCGCCACCAAGAAGCTCACCAGCCATCCCGGCTGGTACGAACGTCTCGATCGCATCGTCAACGAAGTCGGCGGCGTCCGCACCCCCGGCAGCGCCGCCAATGCCTGCGCCTATGTCGCCATGGGCCGCCTCACCGGCTACTTCGAGGAAACCGGCTTCACCGACACCGCCGCCGCCATTTTGATGGTCCAGGAAGCCGGCGGCATCGTCACCGACTGGTGGGGCCGCGGTCCCTCATTCTACGAACGCACCGGCTCCCTCATCGTCGCCAACTCCGCCACGCACGCTTACCTGATGGAACGCCTCGCATCGGCCCCGCGCAAGGATCCGCGCTGACAGTAGGTACGTTCCCCCTCATCCGCCCTTCGGGCACCTTCTCCCACGAGGGGAGAAGGCGAGGTGGCACGATCTCGCCCCAGCTTCCCTTCTCCCTTGATGGGAGAAGGTGGCCGAAGGCCGGATGAGGGTGACGGGGACCCACCGATCCACCACCGTCACGAACCCGTCACCCAACCGTCACGTCCCCTTCTTCTGCACCCCTTACCCCGGAGCTCCACGCATCCTTAGGGGGATAGAATGAAGCGTCAGGGTCTCCTCGCCGCGCTCGCCGCCGGCCTGCTCCTCGCCACGGCGATCCCGGCTACCGCCGCGCAGGTCTTCAACCGCATCGCCAGCTTCCCGGTCGAGCTCAACCATCCCGAAGCGGAGGCGACCTCGTCCGAGATCGTCGCCGCCTCCGAGGACGGTATGACGCTGGTCTATTCCGACAGCCCCGGCAAAGGCATCGGCTTCATCGACATTACCGACCCCAAGACTCCCAGGCCCGCCGGTTATGTGTCGGTCGACGGCGAGCCGACCTCGGTCACCGTCGTCGGCAGCAAGGTCTATGCCGCGGTCAACACCCGCGCCGATTTCGTCAACACTTCCGGCCAGCTCCTCGTCATCGACCTTGCCACCAAAACCATCGAGCAGACCCTCGAGCTCGGCGGCCAGCCAGACTCGATCGCCCACAACCAGGCCGGTACGCTGCTCGCCATCGCCATCGAGAACGAGCGTGACGAGGACGTCGCCGATGGCGACATCCCGCAGGCTCCGTCGGGCTGGCTGACGCTGCTCCCCATCGCCGACGGCAAGCTCGACCCCGCTTCGCTCAGAAAGGTCGACCTCACCGGCCTCGCCGAGATCGCCCCTGACGACGCCGAGGTCGAGTATGTCAGCATCAACGGCCTCGACGAGGTCGCCGTGACGCTGCAGGAAAACAACGAGGTCGTGATCGTCGACGGCAAAACCGGCACCGTCACCGGCCATTTCTCCGCCGGCGCCGTGGACCTCGCCGGTATCGATACCAAAAAGGACGGCCGGCTCGACTTCACCGGCTCCAAGTCCGGCGTCCTGCGCGAGCCCGACGCGGTCAAATGGATCGACGACAACCGTCTGGTGACCGCCAACGAAGGCGACTGGAACGGCGGCTCGCGCGGCTTCACGATCTTCAACAAAGACGGCACCGTCGCCTACGACTCGGGCAACCTGCTCGACCGCGACGCCGCCCGCCTCGGCCACTACCCTGATTTCCGCAACAAGAAGGGCGTCGAGCCCGAGGGTGTCGAAGTCGCGACCTTCGGCGAGGACAAGCTGATCTTCGTCACCGAAGAGCGCTCCTCCCTCGTCGCCATCTTCAAGGACGCCGGCGCTGGCGCCGAGCCCGAACACATCCAGACCATTGCCTCGGGTATCAGCCCCGAAGGCTCCGTCGCCATCCCCTCGCGCAATCTCTTCGTCACCGCCAACGAAGTCGATCTCCGCGCCGACGGCGGCGCCGGATCGCATGTGATGATCTTCGAGCGCGCCGAAGGGGTCGCCGCCTACCCACAGCTCGTCTCCGCCGACGACGAGGCCGGCAACCCCATCGGCTGGGCCGCCATCTCCGGCGCCGTTGCCGATGCCGAAAAGCCGGGCATCCTCTACGCCGTCTCCGACAGTGCCCTCACCGGCGCTCCCGCCATCTACACCATCGACGCCACGCAGACCCCGGCGGTGATCACCAGCAAGGTCATTGTCACCCGCAACGGCGCTCCGGCCCAGAAACTCGACCTCGAGGGCATCACCCTCGACGGCGAGGGCGGTTTCTGGCTGGCCTCCGAAGGCAGCACGCCCAAGCTCACGCCTCACGCACTCTTCCACGTCGACGGCGACGGCGCCATCGTCGCCGAAATCGCCTACCCGGCCGAACTCCTGGCCCACGAGATCGCCTCCGGCTCCGAAGGCATCGCCATGGTCGGCGACACGCTCTGGATCGCCATCCAGCGCGAGTGGAAGGACGACGAGAAGGGCGCCCTGAAGCTCGTTTCCTATAGGCCGGCCGACAAGACTTGGGGCGCCGTGCTCTACCCGCTCGAGGCCCCGCAGGAAGGCGGCTGGGTCGGGCTCTCCGAGCTCACCGTCCACGGCGACTATGCCTACCTCATCGAGCGCGACAACCAGCTGGGCGGCAAGGCCCGGACCAAGCTCGTCACCCGCGTCCCGCTCGCGGCGCTCGTCCCCGCCCCGCTCGACGGCGAAACCCTGCCCACCGTCACCAAGGAAGTCGTCCGCGACCTCATCCCCGACCTCGCCGCGTACAACGGCTACGTCGTCGACAAGGTGGAATCCCTCGCCATCGACGTCACCGGCACCGCCTACCTCATCACCGACAACGACGGCACCGACGACTCCTCGGGCGAAACTTTCCTCTGGTCCTTCAAGGTCGAATGAGCCGGGCTTGAATCAATCTCTCAACGGCCGGGGTGATCCCGGCCGTTTGCTTTTGCCGAGCAAACCCCCTAAACCCCGCCGTTCGGCACCCATCCGGTCCTGCCGCGTTACTCCCGGCATGGATGCCCCGATGACTCCGCAAAACCTGCACCCCGCGCTCGCCGCCGCCCTCGCCGCCAGGGGCTACGACACCCTGACGCCGGTGCAGTCGCTGATGCTCGAGCAAGCGCCGGATGCCGATCTCCTCGTTTCCGCCCAGACCGGCTCGGGAAAAACCGTCGCCTTCGGCATGGCCATCGCCAAAACTCTCCTCGGCGACGCGCAGAAGTTCGACGCTCCTGCGGCGCCCCTGGCTCTCGTCATCGCGCCCACCCGCGAGCTTGCGCTGCAGGTGCGCCGCGAGCTCGACTGGCTCTATGCCGAAGCCGGCGTGGTCACCGCCTCCTGCGTCGGTGGCATGGACCAGCGTACCGAGCGACGGGCACTCGAGCGCGGCGCCCATATCGTCATCGGCACCCCCGGCCGTCTCCGCGATCACATCACCCGCGGCGCCTTCGACCTATCCGCCATCCGCGCCGTCGTCCTGGACGAGGCCGACGAGATGCTCGATCTCGGTTTTCGCGAAGACCTCGAATTCATCCTCGGCGCCGCCCCGGCCGAGCGCCGCACGCTGATGTTCTCGGCCACCGTGCCCAAGGCCATCGCCACCCTGGCCGAAACCTTCCAGCGCGATGCCATCCGCGTCACCGCCACCGCCGCCACCGAGCGCCACGCCGATATCGAGTACCAGCTGATGCTGGTGCAAAAGGACGAGCGCGAGCACGCCGTCATCAACGCGCTGCTCTA
>DATCRS010000461.1:0-2467 GCA_036568845.1 Devosia sp.
GCGCCATCGGGACGATGCGGCTGCGGAACCTTTCGGCGGCAAGGCCGGCGATGACCACCATCGGCAGCCAGCCGACGATGAAACCGAAGCTTGGCGAGAAGATGTATTCGATGCCGCCGCCGCGCGAGAAGACGGGCAGGCCGGTAAGGCCTTCGGCAATGTAGAGCGCCACGGTGGCAAGGCCGAGCCGCCAGCCCATGACGCCGCCGATGATGGCAACGACCATGCTCTGGAGCGTGATCGCGACGGGCCAGACCGGCACCTGGATCTTGGCGGCGATGGTGAGCGCCACGGTGCCGAGGATGACGGCGCCGATCTGCGTGGCGAGCCGGGTGCCGCGTGCGGCGGGCAGCAACGCGCCCAGAACGGTGTTCGGAGTGGTCAAAGTCTCGGCCATTGATGTACCTTCCAGGAGGACGAAATGTCGCCGAGTTCTAGCCCCCCGCCCCCCGGAGCGCAATGGCCGCCCCTCCTCCGCCCCTGGTCTTCGATACCAGTTTTGTGCCGGAAACCGGGCTTTCGGTCCCGGTAGCGGATGGCATCGGGCGGGTAACGGCGCCCAATGCCGGTCCCTACACCTTCACGGGCACCAACAGCTTCCTCGTCGGGGTCGAGCGGCTGGCCGTGATCGATCCCGGGCCGGATGACGAGGACCACCTCAAGGCGCTGCTCGCCGCGATCGGCGGGCGGACGGTGGAGGCAATCCTCCTCACCCACACGCACAAGGATCACTCGTCGCTGGCGCCAAGGCTCAAGGCAGCTACGGGGGCGCCTGTCTGGTTCGAAGGGCGGCACAGGCTGAGCCGCAAACCGCGGCTTTTCGAGCTGAACGGGGTGGCCGACTCCAGCGACTGGGGGCTGGTGCCGGACCGGGTGCTGCGCGACGGCGAAAAGGTCGAGCTCGGCGGCATGACGCTGGAGGTGGTGGCGACGCCGGGGCATTGCCGGAACCACCTGGCGTTCGGCGTGACAGGCGCAGACGTCCTACTGACGGGCGACCATGTGATGGGGTGGAACTCGACGCTGGTCTCAGTGCCCGACGGGTCGATGGCGGACTATCTTCAGTCGCTGCGCAAGGTGATCGCTCTCCCCTACCGGCACTATGTGCCGGCGCATGGCGGGTCGATCAGAGACGGGCGAGGCTATGCAGAAGCGCTGCTGGCCCATCGCGAGATGCGGAACGCGCAGGTGGTCGAGGCGGTCGGCAAGGGTGCACGGCGGCTGGGGGATCTGCTGCGGGCGATCTACCCGGGGCTGAAGCTGCAACTGGTGCCCGCGGCGCTCATGACGCTCAAGGCGCATGTGGAGTATTTGGAGGGGGTTGGTGCGGTCCGGGCGCGGCGGGGGGTGTGGGGCATGAGGCTGAGGCCGAGATAGGCACGCCTTGTGGTCCGGGCAACTCTCCTACTCCGCCTCCTCGTCCTGCACCTGTGGGGTAGCCGTGTCATCCGCAGGGGCTGTTGGGGTTTGCGGAGCGTCGCGGAGCATGAGGGTGATGCGGGTGTCGAGCTCAAGGAGGAATTCCTCGATGCGGCGACCGTTTTCGCCCAGGTCGGACCAGCCGTGGGTGGCCGCAGAGCGCATGTCGACCACCGAGCCGGCGGCGGTACCGGCAACGCGGACGACGACCTCGTCGCGCCAGCCGAGCAGGGTCGTGGCGATGGCGTTGAGGGTGCCTTCGTCGAGCGGATTTGTCGGGGCGCGGCGGGCGCGGAGCTCCCAGCCTTTTTGCGCCTCCATCTGCTCGACAATGCCGAACATCTGCTCGGCGCCGATTGGATAGGTGCGGGTGCGGGCGTTGGGGAAAGCCGACTCGGCGGCGGCACGTTGCCCCGGCGTCATGACCCTGGCGACAATCGTGACGAGGGCCGGCGGATTGGCCGGGTTGGTTGAAACATCGTATGTGGCCGGGTAGCGCAGCGCCATCCAGAAGACGAAGGCAATAGGCGCAAGGCAGACGGCCGAGAAAAAGAGCCCGACGGTCGCGCGCGACCAGCCCTGGTCGCCCGTCACCCAGAGCCGCACATAGGCGCCGACGCCGAGGAAGGCGGCAAGAAGGGCAAACCCGGCGGCGATGAGTTCGATGAGCAGGAAATCGTCGCTCGAAATAATCCGCTCGCGATGGAGGAAAACCGGAATGATGGCCAGCGGCATGGCGAAGCTGCCGAGGCGCCGGGCCCAGATGGCCCATTTCGAGGTGCGGATCAGGATGCGCATGGGCCTATTTTCACCGAGGCTCCAGGCGATTGGAAGCCCACGCAAAAACTGTCCCCGGCTCAAAGCGGTCCGCACATGGTCTTGATGGCCTGCCACTCCTCTGAGGTGAAGGGCGGCTCGAGGCCGGTATCGGTCACCGTCACGGCTTGCAGTGCGGCCTCGCGCTCGGCGGTGAGCGGGTGGGTGGAAAAGAGCGCCAAAGCTCGGCTCATATCGTCGTCCTCGGAGATACGCTGCAGGAGGCGCGGCA
>DATCRS010000462.1:0-2046 GCA_036568845.1 Devosia sp.
GGCCGGTACCGTGTCTGCCACCTACGCCCTGGCCAACGCGCTGATCTCGCCCCAGGTGTCGCGCGTCGTCGATCGAGTGGGGCAATCCCGCGTACTGATCCCGACGACCATTGTGGCGACGGTTGCGTTCCTCGTGCTCATCGTCGCGGCCAACCAGGGCTGGCCCGCCTGGACGCTCTTTGTCTCGGCTCTTGCCGCGGCCCTGATGCCGAGCTTTCCGGCCATGATCCGGGCGCGCTGGAGCGAACTCTTCCGCGACCGGCCCGAGCTCAACACCGCCTTTGCTTTCGAATCCGCGGCGGACGAGCTGGTCTACATCGCCGGGGCCTCGCTATCGGTCGGCCTCAGCGTGGCGCTCTTCCCCGAGGCCGGCATCCTGGCCAGCACCCTGCTTCTCGCGTCCGGTGCGCTGGCCTTCATTCTGCAGCGGTCGACCGAACCGAAGCCGAGCGGCAATGCCGGCGCCTCCGGCCGTTCCGCCATTCGGCAGCCTGCGGTGCAGATCGTGACGTTGGCCCTGATCTTCGTCGGTGCCACCTTCGCCACGGCCGAAGTCAGCGCCGTGGCGATTACGGAGGCGCTGGGCGAGCCGGGCGCGGCCAGCCTCGTCATCGGCGTCTATGCGGTCGGCTCCTTCATCGTCGGGCTCATCGTCGGTGCGCTCAATCTCAAGCTGCCGCTGCAGCGTCGCCTGCTGATCGCTCTTGGCGTGCTGGCGTTGACCGCGTGGCCGCTGCCTTTTGTGGGCTCGGTCCCGATGCTCGCCTTCGCCGTGTTCCTCAGTGGCGTCGCCATTTCGCCGACCTTCATCACCGCCTTCGGGCTCATCGAGCGGCGGGTTCCGGCTGCCGTGCTCACCGAAGGCATCACCTGGGTGATGACCGGCATCGGCATCGGCATGGCGCTGGGCTCGTTCGCCTCGGGCTGGGTGGTCGATACGTTCGGTCCCAACAACGGCTTCTGGGTTTCGGTGGCGTCCGCCGCAGCGGCCTTCCTCACCGTGTTCCTTGGCCAGCGCACGCTCTCCGGCGCGCCTCGGCTTGCCGGAGCGGTACCGCAGGCGGCGGAATAGGGCCGCTACCGCTCCCACACCGTCGTCGTCACCATGGCGGCCGGGTCGATGAGCTCGACCGCGATGGGCCGCAACCCTCTGCCGGCGAGGACTTGCCGCGGGTGCCCGGCCGCAAAGCACGGCGTTCCGCCGGGGATCAGCAGCTTGTTGCTTTCGCTGAGGACGAAGCGGTCGTAGTCGGTGACAAAAAGATCGAAAACGCCGGTGATGGCGACAATGCCATTGCTGATGCCCAGCTCCGCCAGCGCCTGCCGCAGCGGCAGGCCGGCCGGGTTCCAGTAGGTGGCGTGTTTGTCGTTCGGGTCGGGTCCCATTTGCGCCACCCGATGCGTCACCACCAGCCGCCTGCGGCCGGGATTGGGGAACCGCTCATGCCCCCGACGCCCCGTGACCACCAGCGCTGCCTGGTCAAGCGCCCGCTGATACTGCGCCCAGTCCGCCTCGTTCTTCAGCGCGGGCGGATATTCCCCCGCCGCATCGGCAATCATGCCGTCGGCGGAGACAATGGCGTGGCCTTCGATGGTGAGCATGGCTTCGTCCCACAATGGTATCGCAGTGACCCATACACGGGCTATTCGTTGTTTCGAAGCGACTGCGCAACCCGGCCTTATCGGCTTGAACCTATATCAGGTTTGACCTATATTTCCTAACGAGCTGCCATGCCTTGGATAGTTCACGAACACCCGGAGTTTATCGGCGAACGGGAAACCTTGCCCGAGGCAGTTCAGGACAGACTGGCTGAGGTCATCCTCGCCATAGAAGAGCACGGTCCCGATCTCGGACGGCCGATGGTGGACACGCTGAACGGTTCGAGGCACGGGAACATGAAGGAGATCCGGTTCCGTCAGGGTGGCTTGTGGCGCTTTGCTTTTGCCTTCGACCCCGATCGGGATGCCGTCGTTCTCGTTGGCGGCAACAAGGACGGCGCGAACCAGAAGCAGTTCTACAAGCGACTCATCAAGACGGCCGATCGC
>DATCRS010000463.1:0-2164 GCA_036568845.1 Devosia sp.
GCACTATATCCTGACGGTGCGGCCCGCTCGTCCGAGCGGGGCCGATCCCGTCCCCAGGACTTCTTCTTTTCCTGCGACCGGTTGTCCCAACGGTGGTCGGAGCTGGCCGATTCTGCGTCCCGAGACCCGTGCTGGGAGCGACCCCGGTCGCGGTTTTTGTCGGGGCGGAAAGGCTTGCGCGGGGGCATGGGGGAGTCCTAGGATGGGGGCGGCTAAAAGCTTTACAACAACTCCCTCCGGGCCGGAAATTGAAATCGGCGCGGATGGGAGTTTTTCGTGTGTTTTCAAGTTGACAGCACTCGGTAAATGCTCATAGTCCGCGTCTCCGCCGCGGGGCGGAGTCGGCGCTTCGGAAGGGTGCCCGAGTGGCTAAAGGGGACGGGCTGTAAACCCGTTGGCTTCGGCCTACGTAGGTTCGAATCCTACCCCTTCCACCAAGCCCGACTCTCCGCATGCGGAGGCAGGGCGAGGGTGCTGAATCGAGCCGGGCGGGTGTAGCTCAATGGTAGAGCTCCAGCCTTCCAAGCTGGCTACGCGGGTTCGATTCCCGTCACCCGCTCCAATGCTCCGACCAAGGGTTCGGAGCGGCGGCGCAAATAAAAACCGATCGGGCCTCAATCGGAGGGGCTTCGGTCAAACGGTCGAAACAAGAGCCGGTTCCGGCACATAGGGTCGAGAGAAGATGGCGAAAGCTAAGTTTGAGCGGAACAAGCCGCATTGCAATGTTGGCACGATCGGTCACGTTGACCACGGCAAGACGTCGCTGACGGCGGCGATCACGAAGGTGCTTGCTGAGACCGGCGGCGCGACGTTCACGGCGTATGACCAGATCGACAAGGCGCCGGAAGAGCGCGCCCGCGGCATCACGATCTCGACCGCGCATGTCGAATACGAGACGACGAACCGGCACTACGCACATGTGGATTGCCCGGGTCACGCCGACTACGTGAAGAACATGATCACCGGCGCGGCGCAGATGGACGGCGCGATCCTGGTGGTTTCGGCGGCCGACGGCCCGATGCCGCAGACCCGCGAGCACATCCTGCTGGCGCGCCAGGTCGGCGTTCCGGCGCTGGTGGTGTTCATGAACAAGGTCGACATGGTGGACGACCCGGAGCTGCTCGACCTGGTCGAGCTGGAAGTGCGCGAGCTTTTGAGCTCGTACCAGTTCCCGGGCGACAAGATCCCGGTGATCCGCGGCTCGGCGCTGATGGCGCTGGAAGACAAGAACCCGGAGCTCGGCCATGACGCGATCCTGAAGCTGATGCAGGCGGTGGACGAGTACATCCCGCAGCCGGAGCGCCCGATCGACCAGCCGTTCCTGATGCCGGTCGAAGACGTGTTCTCGATCTCGGGCCGCGGCACCGTGTGCACCGGCCGCGTCGAGCGCGGCGTCATCAAGGTCGGCGAGGAAGTCGAGATCATCGGCCTGCGCCCGACCGTGAAGACGACCGTGACCGGCGTGGAAATGTTCCGCAAGCTCTTGGACAGCGGCGAGGCGGGCGACAACATCGGCGCGCTGCTCCGCGGCACCAAGCGCGAGGAAGTCGAGCGCGGCCAGGTCCTGGCCAAGCCGGGTTCGATCACCCCGCACACCAAGTTCAAGGCGGAAGCCTACATCCTGACCAAGGAAGAGGGTGGCCGTCACACGCCGTTCTTCACCAACTACCGTCCGCAGTTCTACTTCCGCACGACCGACGTGACCGGCACCGTGCAGCTGCCGGCCGGCACCGAGATGGTGATGCCGGGCGACAACATCTCGATGGAGGTGCATCTGATTGCGCCGATCGCGATGGACGAAGGTCTCCGCTTCGCGATCCGCGAAGGCGGCCGGACCGTCGGCGCCGGCGTCGTTGCCAGCATCATCGAGTAAGTCACTCGATCCAAGTCGAAGCGAAAGGGCGGCCAGACCACCGGCCGCCCGTCGCACTAGAGAGATAATGAGGAGCCGGTTCGGTTTCGGTCGCAGAGCATAGGGGCATAGCTCAACTGGTAGAGCGTCGGTCTCCAAAACCGAAGGTTGCGGGTTCGATCCCTGCTGCCCCTGCCAGCTTCTAAACAGCGACTTGAGGCGAGAGCGGACAAAGAAGACGGAATTTGATGGCGCAGATGGCGACAAAGAGCCCGGTGGAATTCTTCCGGCAGGTCCGGACCGAGGTGGCGA
>DATCRS010000464.1:0-17649 GCA_036568845.1 Devosia sp.
ATGGAAATCCTGACGGGCAACGAGCTCATGTCGGGCGCGACGGTTTATCTCGATCCTCAGGGTCACTGGGTCGAGGAGATTGAGCAGGCGCGCGTGTTCCTTCCCGAGGAAGCCGAGGCCAAGGAGGCGGCGCTGGCCGCCACCAAGCGCACCGGCCGCGTGGTCTCGCTTGAAACCGAGACGGTGAAACTGATTGACGGCAAGGTCGTGCCCGACCGGCTGCGGGAACGCATCCGCGCCACGGGCTCGACGGCCCCGGCCTTTGACCGGCAGCATCTGGATGAGGACGGTCATGTATCGATATGACGAATTCGACGCGGCGTTCGTGCAGGAGCGGACGGCGCAGTTCTCCGACCAGGTTCGGCGCCGCCTCGCCGGCGAGCTGAACGAGGACCAGTTCCGGCCGCTGCGGCTGATGAACGGTCTCTATCTGCAACTCCACGCCTATATGCTTCGCATCGCCGTCCCCTATGGCACCATGGCGCCCAGGCAGTTGCGCATGCTGGCGCATATCGCGCGCACCTATGACCGGAACTACGGCCACTTCACCACGCGGCAAAACATCCAGTTCAACTGGCCCAAGCTGCGCGACATCCCGAAGATCCTGGAACTGCTGGCCTCGGTCGAGATGCACGCGATCCAGACGTCCGGCAACTGCATCCGCAACATCACCACGGACCAGTTCGCCGGCGCCGCTGCCGATGAGATCATCGATCCGCGTCCGGTGGCCGAAATCCTGCGTCAGTGGTCGAGCCTCCATCCGGAGTTCCTCTACCTGCCGCGCAAGTTCAAGATCGCCATGTCAGGCGCGACGCATGACCGCGCCGCCATCCGCTTCCACGACATCGGGCTGCAGGCGACCACCAATGCCGAAGGCGAGATCGGTTGGGAAGTATGGGTCGGCGGCGGCCTCGGCCGTACGCCGATCATCGGCAAGCTGATCAACGGCTTCGTGCCGCACGAAGACCTGCTCGCCTATCTCGAGAGCATCCTGCGCGTTTACAACCGCTATGGCCGCCGCGACAACAAATTCAAGGCGCGCATCAAGATCCTCGTCCACGAGGAGGGCATCGACAAGATCCGCGACGAGGTCGACGCCGAGTTCGCCCACAATAAGGGCGGCATCCTGACTCTGCCGCAGGACGAGCTCGACCGCATCGGCGCCTATTTCGCGGCGCCGGAGTTCGAGCTCCTCAACGAGACCCGCATCGACATCGCGCGCGAGAAGATCCTCAATCCCTCCTATGGCCGCTGGCTGGAGAACAATCTCAACGCGCATCGTCAGCCGGGCTATGTCTCTGTCACCATCTCGCTGAAGCCGGTCGGCGCCCCTCCGGGCGACATCACGTCGGAGCAGATGGAGGCAGTGGCCGACCTCGCCGAGAAATACTCGTTCAACGAGCTCCGCGCCTCGCACGAGCAGAACCTCGTGCTTCCGCACGTCAAGATCACCGACCTGCCGGCGATTTACGACAAGCTGGTCGAGATCGGCTTTGCCGAGGGCAATACCGGCATGATCACCGACATCATCGCCTGCCCGGGCCTCGATTTCTGCGCCCTCGCCAATGCCCGTTCGATCCCGATCGCGCAGGAGCTCTCCCGCAAGTTCGCGGCGCCTGAGCGGCAGAAGGAAATCGGCGAGCTCAAGATCAAGATATCGGGCTGCATCAATGCCTGCGGGCACCACCATGTGGGCCACATCGGCATTCTCGGCGTCGAGAAGAAGGGCACCGAGCTCTACCAGATCACCGTCGGTGGCGATGCCACGGAGAACGCCGCGATCGGCGACATTCTCGGCCACGGCTTCGTCGCCGAAGAGGTGCCCAACGCGATCGAGCGGCTGGTGGATACCTATCTCGCCCGCCGGGAAGGTTCGGACGAGCGCTTCATCGATGCGTTCCGCCGCCTCGGCAAGGAACCATTCAAGGAGGCGCTCTATGGCTCTGCCTGAGGCCGCTGTCGCCAGCCCGCTGTTCCACTCGGACAAGAAGCCCGATCCGCTGCGCCAGCTCGGCATCATGTCGCTCAACGGCATGTTCGACGAGATGGATGGCGTTGCCGTGCTGAAGCAGGCCACTGAAATCCTGCCCGACGATCTCGCCATCGTCTCGTCGTTCGGGGCGGACTCCATTGTGCTGCTGCACATGGTTTCGCAGGTGGACAAGAATCTGCCGGTCTATTTCCTCGAGACCGGCAAGCACTTTCCGGAGACGCTGGCTTACGTCGAGACCGTGAAGCAGCATCTTGGGCTCACCAACATCACCGCGCTGGTGCCCGACGCGAAGGACCTGGCGCGCTTCGATCCCAAGGGCGACCTGTGGGAAACCGACCCGGATTCCTGCTGCCACATCCGCAAGACCGAGCCGCTCGATGCCGCCATGGAGGGCTTTGGCGGCTGGGTCACCGGCCGCAAGCGTTACCAGACCAAGGAGCGCGGGGTGCTTCCGCACTTCGAGCTCACCAGCGACGACCGCATCAAGGTCAATCCGCTCGCCTATTTCTCGGATGTCGAGGTCAACGAATACAAGCTCAAGTTCGGGTTGCCCGAGCATCCGCTCTTCGCTAAGGGCTACAAATCCATTGGATGCGCACCCTGCACGACGATCGTCGCCGAAGGCGAGGATCCGCGCGCCGGCCGCTGGCGCGGCCTCAACAAGAAGGAGTGCGGCATCCACTTCGACTTCAACGGAGCGATCGCCAAGCCGATGGCCGCGCAGGAGCTGACTCTGTTCAAGGATGGCGCCTTTATCGCCGATCCCTTCCGCCCGTGGGTGGACGGGGACGATCCGGCTTCGGTGCGCTACACGCACGTGCCGCTCGCGGTCTTCCTCGAGAACCGGGATGCGGTGCTTGCCAACCCGCACCCGCTCGGGCTGCTGGTCTCGCCGGGCGACAAGGTCGAGGAGGTCGAAAAGGATCTCGGCCGTTTCGCTTCTATCGCCATCAATTTCCCCGCGTTCACCGATGGCCGCGGCTATTCCAGCGCCCGCATCCTCTCCGAGCGCTATGGCTATAAGGGCGAGCTTCGGGCCGTGGGTGACGTTCTGCACGACCAGATCCCGCTGATGCGCCGCTGCGGCATCGAGGCCTTCGTGGTCAAGCATGAGCCGACCAAGAAGGCGCTGGAGCAGGGGTCTCTCGCCGAGGTCAAGATCCACTACCAGCCCACCGGCAGGGTCGAACCCCCGCTCGGCACCCGCCCCTTCCTCCGCCGGGCGAGCTAGGGGCTATCCTACCTGTACCGGACCTCGTCCTTCGACACGCTCAGGACGAGGCCCCCAGGGACACCGCAATCTAACAGGCCTCATGGTGAGCTTGTCGAACCACGAGGCCGTGGCACAACGCCTGAACAAGAAGAAGCAAATGAGCAACGAGATCGTTACCGATGTGGTCATCATTGGCGGGGGCCCTTGCGGGCTGTTTGCCGTCTTTGAGCTGGGCCTGCTCGATCTTAAATGCCACGTGGTCGACATTCTCGACCGCCCCGGCGGACAGTGTGCCGAGCTCTATCCCGAAAAGCCGATCTACGACATTCCCGGCTTCCCGATAGTCACGGGGCAGGGGCTCACCGACAACCTCATGGCGCAGATCGCGCCGTTCGGGCCGCAGTTCCACTTCAACCGCATGATCACCAAGCTCGAAAAACTCGAGGACGGCACCTTCCGTCTCGAGAGCGACGCCGACGAGGTGTTCCTCTGCAAGGTCGTGGTGATCGCGGCCGGCGGCGGCTCGTTCCAGCCCAAGCGCCCGCCGGTCGAAGGCATAGAAGCTTATGAGAACAAGTCCGTCTTCTACGCCGTGCGCAAGATGGAGGATTTCCGTAACCAGGACGTGGTGATCGTCGGCGGCGGCGATTCCGCCCTCGACTGGACGCTCAACCTGCAGCCCATCGTCCGTTCGCTGACGCTGGTGCACCGCCGCGACGCCTTCAAGGCCGCGCCCGCCTCGGTCAACGCCATGAAGGAACTGGTGATGGCCGGCAAGATCAGCTTCCAGCTCGGCCAGATCGCCAAGCTCGACGGCGAGAACGGGCAGATCAACCACGTTCATCTCACCACCGAGGCCGGCGATCTTTCGATCCCGGCGACGCGCCTCCTGCCGTTCTTCGGCCTCACCATGAAGCTCGGCCCGGTTGCAGACTGGGGGCTCGAACTCAACGACAACCTCGTCGTCGTCGACACCGAGAAGTTCCAGACTTCCGTCCCCGGCATCTTTGCCATCGGCGACATCAACTATTATCCGGGTAAGCTCAAGCTCATCCTCTCGGGCTTCCACGAGGCAGCCCTGATGGCCCAGGCCGCCAAGGCCATCGCCTCACCGGGCGAGCGCGTCGTCTTCCAGTACACTACCAGCTCCACCAAGCTGCAGAAGAAGCTCGGGGTGGCGTGAGGGTGCGCCACCCAGGGCGTGCCTCTTCGATCTGGGTGGGGAGACGACGGTGCAGGAACACGGACGGCATGGACGCCTTGGCGGGGATGACGTCGGTGAGGAATTGAAGTATGGGCAAGCCGACTTTGGGACGCCGGGCACGTAAACCATGAAGATCCACGTCACCGATCAGGACGGGCAGGAGCATGAGCTCGAGGGGCTCGAGGGCTGGCGCGTCATGGAAGTGATCCGCGACTGGGGCCTCAACATCAAGGCCGAGTGCGGCGGTTCGGCCACCTGCGCCACCTGCCACGTCTATGTCGACGAGGCGTGGCAGGATAAGCTCGCCGAGCCGAGCGACGACGAGGAAGACCTCCTCTATACCGCGCAGGATCGCCGCCCCAACTCAAGGCTCTCGTGCCAAATACTGCTCTCGGACGACCTGGACGGCCTTCGCGTCACCCTCTCCGAAGGCGCAAGGAAGGACGAGTAGGGGTTACCCCAGCACTCGTAGCAAGTTCCCCGACACATGCCCGTCCGGCAGCAGGCCTGCCCGCGCCTGGAAGTCGATGACCGCCGCGCGTGTCTTCGGCCCGATGACGCCGTCCGGCGTGCCGATGTCGTAGCCGTGACGCAGCAGCATGGCCTGCACGTGCTTGCGCTCTTCCTTCTTGAGGGCGGTGTCCTGCGGCCAGGTGCCGACGAAACCCTTGGCGCCGATGATGCGGTCGGCAAGGTGGCCCACCGCCAGCGCATAGCTGTCCGAATTGTTGTAGCGCTTGATGACGTCGAAGTTCTTGAGCACCGCAAAGACCGGGCCGTTGCCGCCCATCGGCATGTAGAGCCGGGCCATGTCGCTGGGCCGCGGAAACGCCTTGCCGCTCGCGCGCACCACGCCGACACCGCTCCAGTCACCCAGCGAGGCGCTCTCGACCGACCAGACATTGGCGTAGTTGAAGTCGCGCGGCAGCTTCACCTCGTAACCCCAGGTCTCGCCGGCGCGCCAGCCGAACGACTTCATGTAGTTGCCGATCGAGGCCAGGGCATCGGGCACTGAGTTCCAGATATCCTTGTGGCCGTCGCCTTTGAAGTCCACAGCATACTGCACGAAGCTCGACGGCATGAACTGGGGGTGGCCCATGGCCCCGGCCCAGGAGCCGACCATGTCCTTGGCCCGGACGTGGCCGCCCTCGACGATCTCGAGGGCCGTGATCAGTTCGGCGCCAAAGTAGTCGGCGCGATAGCCCGAATAGGCGAGGGTGGCGAGGGCGTGCACCGAATTGATGCCGCCCATGTAGCTGCCATAGTTGGTTTCGATGCCCCAGATCGCCAGCATGATCTCAGGCTGCACGCCATAGCGCGAAGAGACAGCGGCAAGCGTCTTGGTCCATTCCTGCCGCATGGCCTGGCCGTTCGCCGTCTGCTTGTCGGTTACGCGCTTGCCGACATAGTCGCCAGCAGTTGCCACGAGCTCGGGCTGCTTGCGGCTCAACTCAATCACCTTGTCGATCGGCGAGAAGCCGCCCATCGCGGCATCGAACACCTTCTTGGACACGCCGCGCGCCTTGGCGCGCTTCCACACGCCGTCCACGAAGCCGTCGATCGACGCGAAGGCGGGGGTGATCGCCATCGATGCGGCCAGGGCGGCAGCGCCAAGGGCGAAAGAGCGGCGGGGCAGCGAGAAGGGGGCGGGGCTGAATACGCGGGACATGAAAGCCTCGGAACTGATGGCGCCAGAACGCAGGACAAGCCATGGCAGGGACGAGGTGACGCTTCCCACGCCATTCCGTCGATTGTCCGGATCAAAATTAAGATCGCGTTAAGCGTGCGTTCCCGATCGCGTGATCGGCCCGGCTAGCGGGGCAGGGCTTCGATGATCGTCAGTCCTCCTGGCTCACTCGCATCGGTTCCCGGTCACGGTCTATGTCACCGAAGGAACGTTTGCCCTCAGGCTGGATGACCAGGCGCCCGTCTCCGCGGGGCCCGGCCAGGTGTTCGTCGAGCCGCCGCATGTCGAGATGACAGGACGCAACGAAGGATCGGTGCGGCTGACGACGATCCTTTTTTACGTCTGCGATCCGGATGTCCCGTTCGCGGATACGGCTCCATAGCTGAAGCCACCGACGCTCAGGCGGCGTTCTCCAGCATGTCTGCGACACTGCGGCCGGATCTGAGCACCTTCGTCCACCAGGCGAGTTCATCGAGCATGGTGGCCGCGCTCTGGCCCAGATGCTCGTAGTCGGCAAAGTCCTTGCCCTGCTGGAGCATGCCGAGGAAAGGCTCCATACCCACATGGACGGCGGCTTTTATCGGCGCCATGGAGAGTTCGATCGCCATCAGCCGCAGATGTTCGACGGCGCGTGCGCCGCCGACGGCGCCATAGCCGACGAAGGCCGCAGGCTTTCTCGCCGGCTCGTGATAGACGTGGTCGAGCGCGTTCTT
The DNA here is from genome assembly GCA_036568845.1 of Devosia sp. Taxonomy (GTDB): domain Bacteria; phylum Pseudomonadota; class Alphaproteobacteria; order Rhizobiales; family Devosiaceae; genus Devosia_A. Next base: position 6,811 of record DATCRS010000464.1, read on the forward strand.
CAGCGCCGCCGAAATCGAGCGGTTGTACTCGGCGGTGACGAAGATATAGCCGTCGAGCTCCGCAATCTTGGCGGCCCACCGCATCGCCGCTTCACCCTCGGGAGGTGCGAAGCGCGGTGACATCGGCGCGTCGAATAAGGCCATCGGGTAATCGCGCAGATCGACAATCTCATAATCGGCGTCGCCGCGTGCCCCGGCCAGGTGGAGAATCCACTCGGCTGGCCGGTGGCCCAAGCGGCTCTGGCGCGTGGTCGAGATGATGATGCCGATCTTGGGTTTGCTCATGATGGTCTCATAAGGAAAAGTGAGGGATAGCCACCATCAGGAAGCTAGTCACCGACGGTAACTGACGCTATGTATGTGCCTACCCAAGATCTGGGCAAGACGGCACTATTTTCTCAGCGAGGCACGTCATGGACACCCTAGTTTCCTCCACGGAACCAGCCGCCGAGCCGGCCGGTGCTCGCGCCGACGGCGAGGTCTATCGGGAGGAGTGCAAGCAGGCGATGGTGCCGGTCACGGAGGTGCTCGCTCAGATCGGCGGCAAGTGGACGATCCACATCATCATGGCGCTGGGCAAAGGCCCGCTGCGGTTCTCGCAACTGTTGCGCGGAATCGGCGGCATCTCGCAGAAGATGCTGACCGCCACGCTGCGCGACCTCGAAAAGGACGGCTTCATCTCTCGCAAGGTGACGCCGAGCATTCCCCCGCGGGTTGACTACGAACTGACGGAACTGGGGGTGGACCTGCGCGTGCCGCTGACGGAAATCAGCCGCTGGGCGCATGCCAACCGCCATCGGGTTGACGAAGCACGGCATCGTTTTGCCGAACGCGAGGCTGAAGAGAAGCGTTTGGCCTGGTAAGGGCGTTCATTTTTGCCGGCCGACCTCCTCACCATCCGCGTCTTCGTCCTGGCGATCGGCGCCGGCGCTTATTTCTTCCTCTATGGCGGCAAGCTGCCCGTCCGCCAGCAGGCGGCTTAGTTCGCCTTTTCCTGCAACACATTGGCCAGCTCGGGGATGAAGTCCTTCACCTTGGGCTGGCGCTGCGTTTCGAAGGGCAGGGGCCGCACCACACGCATTGCCGCGATGCCGACACGAACAGTCATCAGCCCGTTGACGATGCCCTCGCCGAGCCGAGCCGACAGCTTTGCCACAAGTCCTTGCCCGACCAGCTGTTCCATCACGCCATCGGTCAGCACCAGTCCGCCGGTGACGGCGAGGTGGGACAGGATAGCGCCCAGCAGCCGCCACGTGCCGAATATGCCCGGCCGCGCGCCGTAGAGCCGGGCGATCTGCCCGCCGAGCCGAACGCTCTCGAACACCACGAAGGCGATATCGACCAATGCCCGGGGCGAGACCGTCGTTACCAGCGCCACGCGCCGCGCCGATGCTGCGGTGAGCGTTCTGGCGCGAGCGTCGAGCTCTGCCATCAGGCTGCGTTCGGCGTAACGGATGATCTCGCCGCCGTCGAAGATTTCGCCTGAACTCTCGAGCATCTGGCGGCCTCGGGCAAGGTCGGGGCGGGCCGCGTAGATCGCCCGAAGCTGAGCGACGATCACCTTGGCTTCTGTCGCACGATCGCTGACCAGCACCGCTTCTGCGCGGTGCCGCAGCCGATCCAGCGAGCGCAACCGCCCGACGGCCAAGGCCTCGCGAATAATGAGGGCGAGCAGCGCGGCCACGAAAAGCGCAAGGATCCCGAAGCCCAGCCAGCCAAGCCACGGTGCAGCGGCGAAAAGCTCGCGGATCAGGTTCTCTGCTGCAAGCCCCAGCGCCAGCGAGAGCAGGGCACCGGCGGTGATCCACACCAGCTTGCCCAGCCAGCCGAGCAGCCTTGGTGGCGGCGTCGTCAGCGTCTCGCTCGTACTTTCGGCGATGATCGGCTCGATGGACTTCTCGACGTCGATAGCCGTTTGCGGCGCAAAGGCCCGCGGCGCGCGGGTTTCCGCTTCCGTTTCGGTGGCGCTCCTCAGCGTGCGGGCGACGGGGCGCTTCATTTCAGCCGGTCTCCGAGAAGGAATTCCAATGCGCCGTCGAGGCGGATATGCGGCAGCACCACGGCACCCTCCGCGTTCTTGCGAAGCTTTTCAGGTGGGTTGAAGCGGAGGAAATTGAGGTGCGCCGGCTCCTCCAGAAGCGAGTCCGGATCTTCGGGTAAGTCGCCGGGAAACAAGGCGATTTCGGTCTGGCCATCATAGCTGGTTCCATCTAGGACCTCGCCCTTCTCCGGCGTCCCGATGATGACATGCAGCGGCTGGCCGGCTTCTTCGATCGTGCCCTCGCGGGTGGCGCGTAGCGCTGCGATGGCCAGAGAGCGGGTCTCGGCCCCGGCGAAAATTGCCCGTCGCGCGGCGCTCGCCAGCAACCGGTTCAGTACGGCTTCCAGGCGGTCATGCGAGGTCTGATGGATGTGGTCGGCCTTGGTGGCCGCAAAGAGGATGCGGTCGATGCGGCGCGAGACCAGGCGGGTCAGCGGGTTACCATCCCCTTGCCGGAAACAAGCCAGGATCTCGGTCAGTGCGTTCTCGAGGTCGGCGACCGCGGCGGGACCAGCGTTGAGGGCGCGGAGTGTGTCGACGAGGACGATCTGCCTGTCCAGCCTCGCAAAATGGTCGCGAAAAAAGGGGCGGACGACGAGGTCCTTGTAGGCCTCGTAGCGCCGCTCCAGCATGGCGTAGAGGCTCTGCGACCGCACGGGACCGGTCACCGGTTCGAGCGGTGCGAAGGTCAGCGCGGGGGAACCCTCGAGGTCACCCGGCAAGAGGAACCGGCCCGGCGGGAGAGTCGAAAAGGCCGAAGAGTCGCGGCGGCTGGCCGTCAAATAGGTCGTGAACTTCTGCCACAGGACGATTGCCTGCGTGTCAGTGGCATCCTCGCGCGGGTTGACCTCCGCCAGTGCCGCCAGAAACTCGGCGCTGGGCGCTTCGGGACCACGGGCGCGGGCGAGACTGGCAGCGCTCCATTCGGCAAAGCTCTGGGTGAGCAGTGGCAGGTCGAGCAGCCATTCACCGGGGTAGTCGACGATATCGAGGTTGAGGCTCGAGGTGCCGAAGAGACTCTGCATCCACCGGTTGGACTGGAATTTCAACGTCAGCCGCAGTTGGCTGATGCGGCGCGTGCTTTCGGGCCAGTGCGGCGCCTTGCCGGTCAGCGCCTTAAGGTGGTCCTCGTAGGCGAAACGGGGAACCGCGGCGTCCGGCGACTCCGCCAGCCGCGCACCGACGAACCGGCCCTCGGACAGCGCCGAGAAGCCGGGCAGCTGGCCGCCGGTCAGCAGGTTGTGGACGAGGGCTGTGATGAACACCGTCTTCCCCGACCGGCTGAGGCCGGTGACGCCCAGTCGCAATGTCGGGGTCACGGTGCCGGTCGCGGCGTCGGCAAGATTGCCCAGCGCTATGCCGATCTCGTCGGTGAGGGTCGTCGGCGGTCGCGGCAAGTCTGGGCTCCGGTTGTCGGAGAATAGGTAGTGGTGCGCACGCCTGCGTCAAGCGAAACACCCGCCGCACGTTGCGAACGTCGCCTTTCGCTGCTGCTCGGCCGAGGTCGGCAGCCGCAACCTCGCCAGGCTGAAGCCGTTTTGCCCTTCAGCAAGGAGGTAGTCCGATGGAAAAGCCCGTTGTCGAGGTCGACACCACCATAAACGCCGACGCCAAGACGATCTGGAAGCTGATGACGGCCAAGCGCTCCGCCCTGTTCCCCGGCACCACCGTGGATACCGACTGGCGACCGGGTCACGGCCTGACCCTCAAGGGCGAATGGCAGGGCCGCAGCTTCACCGACTATGGCAAGATCGAGAGCGCCGAGGAGGGGAGGGAGCTGAGCTTCACGCACTGGAGCAAAACCCCCGAGCGGCCCGACAATTACCATCTGGTGCGCTACCGGCTGGAGCCGGATGGAACCAAGACCAGGGTCAGCCTCGCCCAGTTCAACCGCGGGCCCAAATCCGACATCGACGACAACACCCGCGCTGAGTTCAAGAAGAACTGGACCATTATGCTGCAGAGCCTCAAGCAGGCCGCGGAGGGAAAGGGCCATTGACCCGAGCGCTGTGCCCGCGTCTTATCCTCCCCCGATAGCGAAGGAGCGGGCGATGAAGGTGCATGGCGAGTGTCACTGCGGGGCGATCGCGTTCGAGGCGGAGGCCGACCCGGAGCGGGTCCGGATCTGCCACTGCACCGATTGTCAAAGTCTCTCGGGAACGGCGTTCCGCGTGGCGCTGCCGGTCAGCGAGACGGATTTCAGGATGCTGAGGGGCGAGCCGAAGATCTACATCAAGACGGCCGAGAGCGGTAACCGACGGCAGCAGGCCTTTTGCGGCAATTGCGGCTCGCCGCTCTATGCGACCTCGGACGAACCGGCTGGCAATCGGAAGCTCGGGCTCCGCGTCGGGGTATTGGCGGAACGCGCAGAACTGACGCCGAAGCGCCAGTTCTGGTTCCGATCGGCGCTGCGGTGGCTGCCTCGTCTTCCGGGCGAGGCAATACACGCCGAATAGTCACTAGCCGCCGATGTCCTCCAGACGGAACGGCGTGGTCTGGTAGATCTCGTTGATCCAGTTCTGGAACAGCAGCGAGGCATGGCTGCGCCAGCGGTTCTCCGGCTCCTGGCTGGTGTCGCCGCCGGGGAAAAGGTTGACGGGCGGGGCGGTGTCGAGGCCCGCCTTCACGTCGCGCTCGTACTCATCGGCGAGCGAACGGTTGTCGTACTCGAGATGGTTGAGCATGTAGATGGCGCGCAACCTGCGGTCGGCAAGCATGCAGATGCCGATTTCCTCGTTGTCGATGAGGACTTCGAGGTTTTCGCCCAGGCTCGTGCGATCGATGTCATTGTAGCGGCTCACCGGAACCATCGGGCTATCGGAAAAGCCGCGCAGGAACGGCGAAAGCGGGTTGATGATCTTGTGCCGGAAGACGCCGAACGCCTTCTTCTCCATGCGGTAGCGCCTGACGCCATGGAAATGGTGCAGCGCGGCCTGGGCACCCCAGCAGATGAACATGGTGTGGTGGACGTTGCTCTTGGTCCACTCCATGATCTCCAGCATTTCCGGCCAGTAGCGCACCTCCTCGAACGGCATGTTGGCAATCGGCGCACCGGTCACGATGAAGCCGTCGAAGGTCTCCTGCTTCACCTCCTCCCAGGTTGAATAGAAGGTCTTGAGGTAGTCCTCGGCCGTGTTCTTGGACTTGTGGTCGGTGACGCGAACGAGCGTCATGTCGATCTGCAGCGGGGTGGCCCCGATCAACCGCGAAAACTGGGTCTCGGTGCGCTCCTTGTTCGGCATCAGGTTGAGCAGGCCGATCTTCAATGGCCGGATATCCTGCCGCGCAGCGCGGCTGGAATCCATGACGACGACACCCTCGGCTTCGAGCGTCTTGCGCGCCGGCAGGTGATCGGGAATGCGAATGGGCATGAGAGCCTCGTGAGTGATCCGTGGGCGAAGGGGTGAACCAGAAAGGGGCCGGGAGCCCTAACGCATTCGGTTCGTGATCGCCTTGCCCATCAGGTCGATGAAGTCGGCACCGTCGCGCACCGTTGCAAGGTCCGCCGCATCGACGGTGTAGCCAAAGTTGTCCGCCAGCGCCTTGTAGCGTGGCAGCCTGTCGTGCAGCAGCGCCTCGAAGCCCCAGGCGCCGAAAGCATCGGGGTCGACGTCGGCGTCGTCCGTCACGCGGTTCAGCGCTTTGAACTCCTCCCACTTCCGCGTGAGGAATTCCGGCTGGTAATACATGGGCTTGGGGCTGTGCTTGAAGCGCGACACCAGCTTTTCCGCATCGGCCGCCGTGCCACGGATGTAGAGCAGGGCGGTGTGGGACGTGAGCGCCTTCACCACCGGATCATCGGCATCATTGTGATCAATGACTTCGATGAGCGACCCGCCGGTATCGGCGATGAAATTGTCGTAGCCGTAGAGGTCGTGGGCGCGCTCGATGAAGCGGCCGACCTCCTGCAGGGCCGCGACTTCGCCGGCGCGATGCTGTTCCTGCCGGCGGCGATACTCGTCCAGCGCGAGCCCGCCCTTTGCCGCGTTGCCGGGTCGGCCAAGATAGGTCGAGAGCGGATCGAGGTTCTCGAAGGTGATGTTGCTCTCGATCTTGATCGAGTCCGAGCGCAGTAGCTCCCGGAAGAACGGCACCTTCATGGCCTCGGCCTTGAAGTTGTCGACGATGAACTCGCCCATGTGGCGGGTGCCGATGCGGTAGTCGACCGAATAGTGGAACCAGTTCGACTTGCGCAGGATCGCGGCCAGCCGCGTCTTGCCGACGCCGGCCATGCCGAACACCGTCACCGCGCGTCGCGGCGCGTCCCTGAACTCGTCAGCCGAAGCAAAAAGCATCTACTCGCCGTCCGTCCCCGCCCCGCGTTGCGTTTAGCGGAACTGCGGTTGGGCGGCAAGCGAGGGGCTGTGCACGGCAGAATCTGCCCAGCAGCTCGGACTCTTCTGCCGATTGTCTCTGCGCCGTGCACAGCGCCAGTAAGAAACCGAAGCAGAATCAACGCTCTGAGAATCTGGCACGGAGCCTGCATCGAGACATGCGGACGGCGTTTGTTGTACGCCACGAATGGGGCTCAAGGAGTAACGAATGGGCATCTATGGTGCTATGTCTACCGCGGTGACGGGTCTGCGCGCCCAGTCATTCGCGCTCGAGAACATCTCGGGCAATATCGCCAACAGCCAGACCACCGGCTTCAAGCGCATCGACACCGACTTCATGGACCTCATCCCGGACGCAGCGCAGAAGCGGCAGTCGGCTGGTTCGGTGCTGGCAAACTCGCGCTCGACCAACAACCTGCAGGGCGACGTCAAGAGCGCGGCCACCGAGACCTATATGGCCATCAATGGCAGCGGCTTCTTCGTGGTCGAGCCGACCATCGGCCAGTCGGACGGCACATCGCTTTTCTCGGGCGCTAGCTACTACACCCGCCGCGGCGACTTCGAGATCAACAAGGGCGGCTATCTCGTCAACGGCGCCGGCTACTACCTCAAGGGCCTGCCGATCGACCCGTCGACACAGAATATTTCGGGCTCGGTGCCACAGGTGCTGCGTATCTCGACGGCTTTCCTGCCGGCGCAGCAGACCACCCGCATCGACTACCAGCTGAACTTGCCGCAGCTGCCACAGACGACGACCTACAAGGACTCCCAGGTGGCCGGCAGCGAATTGCTCAACGCCGCCGACTTCGCCAACGCCACGCCGGCGCTGGTCGCCGATACGCCGGCCCGCGCCTCGGGTGCGGCTGCAACGGCCGGGCAGGCCACGTCACAGTTCGTCAGCGACGGCGACACACTGAGCATCCAGATTACGGGTATGGGCACGCCGCGCGTTTATGCGTTCAACAGCGGCGGCAGCAATACGATGCCGAATATCGACATCTCTTTGGCTGCGAACGATACGATCGACGAGTTGCTCGCCAATATCCAGACCGATCTCCAGGCGCTCTCGCCCGGCGCGACGGTCGGCATCGTCGGCGGCCGCATCGCTATCACGGCGGGTAACACCACCGGCAACATCACGGTGGTGGACAACACGACCGGCTCCGCGGCCATCGGCTTCGACCTCGCCAATGCCACGACGGCGCCCACCATCTCGGACGCCCAGCGCCTCGCGGCTCGGGTGACCTCCGTCCGCGCCAGCGAAAGCGACGAATTCATCCGCCAGTCTATTTCGGGCGGCGCCATCTCGGTGTTTTCGGCCAACGGCGCTCCGGCCAACGTCCAGATGCGCTGGGCCAAGGTGAACTCCACCGCCAACGGCGGTGCCGAGGTCTGGAACCTCTTCATTGCCACCAATTCGCAGGCCACTGGCACGCAGACCATGTGGACCCGCTACGGCGGTGACTACGTCTTCGGCGCCAACGGCTCACCGACGCCACCTGTGGACCACACCGACCTCAGTGCGCTGACGATCAACGGCGTGCTGATCGGCGACGTGCGCCTGCAGCATGGTGCCGGCGGTCTCACCCAGTTCGCCGATCCCAACGGCACAGCCGAAGTGGCGCTCGGTCAGAACGGCTACCCGGCCGGCGCCTATGTGTCCGTCGGCATCAACGACGCCGGACGTGTCGTCGTCTCCTACGACAATGGCGAGACGGTCGAGGTTGCCCAGGTGGTGACGGCCAACTTCAACGCGGTCAACCAGCTAAGGCGTTTAGATGGCGGCGTGTTCGCGGCAACATCGGACTCGGGCGAGCCCGTGTTCGAGAACGGCAGCGGCATCTCGGGCTCCTCGCTCGAATCCTCCAACACCGACATCTCCGAAGAGTTCACCAAGCTCATCGTCACCCAGCAGGCCTACGCGGCCGGTACCCGCATCGTCTCGACGGCGGATTCCATGCTGCAGGAAGCCCTCAACATGCTTCGGTAACGGCCGATACCGAACGGGCCGGCGCGCTCGATCGCGCGCTGGTCTCCCAGTGGTAAGGAGTAGGTGGAATGGGTCTTTCGGTCACGCTCAGCAATGCGCTGAGCGGCATGAGGATCGGGCAGAGCGCCCTCGACGTTCTGTCTCACAACGTCGCCAATGCGGGTACGCCCGGCTACCACCGGCGTTCGCTGAGCGTCATCGACACGCTCGGAGTCAACTCAACCTATGCGCGAGAGGGCAGTCTCAGCCGTGCCTTCAATACCGCGCTGCAATCGCACTACACTCGCGCGGTCTCGGACTCGAGCTTCGCCTCGGTGCAATCGGGTTATCTCGACCGGGTGCAGATCCTCTTCGGCAAGCCTGGCACGACCGGTTCGCTCGACAGCGCTTTCGCGTCGTTCGAATCGTCGCTCACCTCGCTTTCCACCAGCCCGGACAACTTCGCTACGCGCGCCGAGACGGTGCAGAAGGCCCAGGTGCTGGCACAAACCCTCAACCGATTTACTGCCGACATCCAATCGCTGCGGCGCGAGGTCGAGAGCAAGCTCTCGAGCAGCGTCGAAAACATCAATACCCAGCTGGCCTCGCTCGAGAAGATCAACCGGCGGCTTGTCGATCAGGGCATCGATCCGGGTTCGCGCGCCACGCTGATGGACCAACGCGACCGGCTGATCGGCTCGCTGTCGCAGCAGATGGACCTCACCGTCGACTATCGCAACGATGGTACCGTCGCCCTGATGACGCGCTCTGGCGTAGGCATCCTCGACGGCAGGGCCTCGGTCCTGTCCTTTGCCAGCGCCGGCTCCCTCTCGGCCAATTCGCAGTTCAACTACGACGATGCCAAGAATGGCGTCGGCAAGTTGATCCTCACCACGGCGGGTGGCCTCACCATCGATCTCGTCAAGCAGAACGTGCTGCGGTCGGGCGAGCTCGCAGGCCTCATCGACCTGCGCGACAACAAACTGGTGCAGGCCCAGGACCAGCTCGACTCCATTGCCGCCTCGCTGGCCCTCTCCATGTCGACCCAGGTCACGGCGGGCGGGCAGGTCACTGCCGGCGCCGCGAATGGTTACGAGGTCGACATCGGCGACCTCCAGAACGGCAACGAGTTCACCTTCAACTACCTGCAGAACGGCGTGCAGAAGAGCGTTCGGGTGCTGCGGGTCGACGACACCAGCAAGCTGCCGCTGGACTATGTCGATGCCAACGGGGCCCGGGTCATCGGGATGGATTTTTCCGGCGGACCCGCGGCCGTTGCGGCTGAGCTGCAGAGCCGGGTCGGCGGCGGGCTGGTGGTCAGCAATCCGGCCGGCAATGTCATCCGCATCATTGACGACGGCGCTGCGGGCACGACGGACATGTACTCGCTCAGCAAGCGGGTGACCTCCTCGGCGCTCCAGGGCGGCGGTACGGCGCTGCAGCTGTTTGTGGACATCAACAACACCGCCTTCACCAATGCGCTCGATGGCGAAGGCGGACAGGTGCGCGGCTTCGCCGGTCGCATCAGCGTGAACCCGGCGGTCGTCCAGGACAGCCGGCTGCTGGTGCAGTACCAGCTTGGCGGTTCTCTCGGCGATGCAGACCGAGTCAATGCGCTGCTCGAGAACCTGACGGAGCTTCGCTTCGCCGGAGGGCAGGGGAGCATCCGCAACGGCGCGAGCTCGCGCCTTGCGGGTACGGTGAGCGACTTCATCTCGCAGGCCATCAACTATCAGGGCAACGCGGCCGCCACTGCGATCGCCGAGGACGAGACGCAGCAGCTGACGCTGGAAGCCCTGGGTGAGCGGCTCGAGGCCGACTATGGCGTCGACGTCGATGAGGAGATGGCCCGCCTGCTGGAGCTGCAGAATGCGTTCGCGGCCAATGCCCGCGTCATGTCGATCGCGCAGGAACTAATCCAGTCCCTGCTGACCTCGGTGAGGTAACCCGATGGCCAGTTCGCCCGTCATCAACCGGTCGATGTTCCCGCTTTCGAGCGGCATCAACAATATCATGAGCATGAAGGAGCGCTATGATGTGCTCCAGACCCAGCTCGCCAGCGGCCAGAAGGCCTCGCGGCTTTCTGAGATGGGATCGGACCGCTATTTCGACCTGGCGCTGCGCCAGCGCATCAGCCGCATCGACAGCTACCAGGACAGCATCAAGAGCGTGGATCTCCGGCTCAACGTGCTCGACCAGACGATAAGCCGCCTCGACATCATCCAGAGTGACATGCGGGCCGTGACCCTTTCCGGGTCCGGTGGCCAGTCCAGCCTGAACTTCGACACTGCTCCGGCCGTGGCCGCCTCGAGCTTCGACGAAGTGCTGACTTTGCTCAACGCCGACGTCGCGGGCCGCTACCTCTTCGGCGGCAAAAAGACGGAAAGCCGTCCGATCGAGAGCAGCTTCACCGTGCTCAACGGCATCGGCGGGCGCGATGGCTTGCTCAAGGTGGTCGATCAGCGCCGCATCGCCGATCTGGGCGTCGGCAATAT
>DATCRS010000465.1:0-5652 GCA_036568845.1 Devosia sp.
GATCTTGGGGATGAAGTCCGGGCTCCAGCCCTGGAACGGATGCGGCTTCCAGGCGGCGTGCGAGGCGGTCGGTGCTCCGTCTTCCCGACGCGGCTGCCCCTCGCCGCTGGTCAGCATGGCGGCGACGTCCGGTTCGGCGACGATGATCTTGGTTTCGGGCCGTTCCTTGCGAAGCACGCGGCCGACGCCGGTCAGCGTACCACCGGTGCCAAAGCCGGTGACCCAGTAGTCGAGCTTTTCACCCTCGAAGTCGGCGAGGATTTCGCGCGCGGTGGTGCGCGAGTGCATCTCGGGATTGGCCTCGTTCTCAAATTGACGGGTCTGGAACCAGCCGTTGGCCTGGGCCAGCTCTTCTGCCTTCTGCACCATGCCGTTGGCGCGGGCCGCGGCCGGCGTCAGCACCACCTTGGCGCCGAGGAAGCGCATCAACTTGCGGCGCTCGACAGAGAAACTCTCGGCCATGGTGACAACCAGCGGATAACCCTTGGCTGCGCAGACCATAGCCAGGCCGATGCCGGTATTGCCCGAAGTCGCCTCGATCACCGTCTGCCCCGGCTTCAGTGCGCCGGATTTCTCCGCGGCCTCGATCACACCAAGGGCGAGACGATCCTTCACCGAGCCGAGGGGGTTGAAGGCCTCGATCTTCACGAAGAGGTTCACGCCGGACGGCGCCAGCCGGTTGATCCGCACGATCGGGGTGTTGCCGACTGTCTCGAGAATGTTCTGGTACTTGGCCACGCGTGCCTCCCTCAAATTGAACGCTGGCCGGAGCCTACGCTGCTCGCGCAAAACGCAAAACCCCCACTTTGACACCCATTCCCCTGCCCCATCCGTTGGAGCTTCGCAGGCCTGCTGCTATGCAAGCGGCAAGCGAGGGAGAGCGGCAATGGTGGACACCGGCACGGCGAAGCGAATCGAGCTCATCGGCCTTGCCACCGATGCCGGCGCTTCGGCCCGGGGCGCGACCATGGGGCCCGAGGCGCTGCGCAACGCCGGCCTTGCCGAGACGCTGGAATTGCTGGGACACAGTGTCGTCGATCGCGGCGACTTCCGGCCGGAGGAAAGCGGGCCGAAGCCGGAACGTCGGCGTGCGGAGATCCTCGCCGTCGCCAATGAGGCGAGCAGCAAGGGCTTCGAGGTCCTGAATGGCGGTGGCCTACCGGTCTTTCTGGGCGGGGATCATTCCATTTCGATGGGATCGGTCTCGGGGGTCGCCCGCTGGTGCGCCGAGCGAAAGCAAGAGCTCTTCGTGCTCTGGTTCGATGCGCATGGCGACTTCAACACGCCCGGCATCTCGCCGTCGGGCAACCTCCACGGCATGGCGCTCGCTTTGCTCTGCGGCGAAGACGAGTTCGATGATGCGTTTGGCGGCGCCTGGCGCGGCGAAGTCGACCCGGCCCACGTGACGCTCTTCGGCACCCGTTCGATCGATGCCGGCGAGCGCGCCCTGCTCGAAGCGCGGGGTATCGAAGTCATCGACATGCGGACGATCGACGAGGAAGGGGCGACGATCCCGATCAAGCGGCTTATCGAGCGGGTTGCGGCCGTGGGCGGGCACCTGCATCTCAGCCTCGACGTCGACGCCATGGACCCCAGCATTGCCCCGGCCGTGGGCACGACGGTAGCCGGGGGCCTCACCTATCGCGAGGCCCACCTGGTGATGGAAATGCTGAACGACGCCGGGATCGTCGGCTCACTCGACATTGTCGAGCTCAATCCGTTCCTCGACCACGCCGGGAAGAGTGCGCTGCTGCTGGTCGACCTCGCCGCAAGCCTTTTTGGCCGCAAGATCATGAGCCGGCGCCGGTAGGACTCCCGGCAATACCAGTAGACCTCATCCTGAGCCTGTCGAAGGACGAGGTCGTGGCGCGGATCACCACGCCCTCGTGGTTCGACAAGCTCACCACGAGGGCTACTTGGGCAGCGAGAACGAGAACGCCGGGCTGGGCCCGGCGTTCTCGACTCACAACTGAAAACAGCCTCACGCGCTGGCGGGCGTGTCTTCCTTCTTGCGCTCGGCGTAGATGTAGAGCGGGCGGGCGTCCTTGCCGTTCACGACTTCCTCGCTGATCACCACTTCTTCGACGCCCTCGAGCGAGGGCAGGTCGTACATGGTGTCGAGCAGGATGCCCTCCATGATCGAGCGGAGGCCGCGGGCGCCGGTCTTGCGCTCGATGGCGTGCTTGGCGATGGCCTTGAGCGCGTCCTCATGGAAGGTGAGTTCCACCTCCTCCATCGAGAACAGGCGCTGGTATTGGCGCACCAGGGCGTTCTTGGGCTCGGTCAGAATCTGGATAAGCGCCGGCTCATCGAGATCTTCGAGCGTGGCAATCACCGGCAGACGGCCGATGAATTCGGGGATGAGGCCGAACTTCACCAGGTCCTCGGGCTGCACTTCCTTGAGGATGTCGCCGACGCGACGGTCCTGCGGATCCTTGACGGTCGCCGCAAAGCCGATGCCGGAGCCTTCGGAACGGGCCGCGATGATCTTCTCGAGGCCGGCAAAGGCGCCGCCGCAGATGAAGAGGATGTTGGTCGTATCCACCTGCAGGAATTCCTGCTGCGGATGCTTGCGGCCGCCCTGCGGAGGCACGGAGGCAACGGTGCCTTCCATGATCTTGAGGAGCGCCTGCTGCACGCCCTCGCCCGAGACGTCGCGGGTTATCGACGGATTGTCCGACTTGCGCGAAATCTTGTCGACTTCGTCGATGTAAACGATGCCGCGCTGCGCCTTCTCGACGTTGTAGTCGGCGGCCTGCAGGAGCTTGAGGATGATGTTTTCCACGTCCTCGCCGACATAGCCGGCTTCGGTGAGCGTGGTGGCGTCGGCCATGGTGAACGGCACGTCGAGGATGCGCGCCAGCGTCTGCGCCAGCAGCGTCTTGCCGGTACCAGTCGGGCCGATCAGCATGATGTTGGACTTCGAAAGCTCGACGTCCTGGTTCTTGGTCGCGTGGTGCAGCCGCTTGTAGTGGTTGTGCACGGCCACCGACAGCACGCGCTTGGCGCGGAACTGGCCGATCACATAGTCGTCGAGGATCTTGCAGATCTCCGCGGGCGTCGGGACGCCGTCGTTCGACTTGACCATCGAGGTTTTGTTTTCCTCGCGGATGATGTCCATGCAGAGCTCGACGCATTCATCGCAGATGAACACCGTCGGGCCCGCGATCAGCTTCCTGACCTCGTGCTGCGACTTGCCGCAGAAAGAACAGTAGAGCGTGTTCTTGCTGGATTCGCCGCTGGTATTGTCCTTGGACATCCGTCACTCCCGGGAGGCGCTCCTCCCAAAACACGCTAGCAAGGACGCTAACGTATCACACCTAAACAAAATGTAAGCCGGACCGACCTTAGCGGCCAGCCCGACTCGTCGCAATTACAGGAGTGTCACACTCCTGTGTCCTTTTCGGAGTTGGCGTTAATGCCTAAAACTCTCACGAAGCGTCGGGGACCACGCGCTTGTCGAACACATTGTCGATAAGCCCCAGGTCTTTGGCTTCCTCGGGCGAGAGGAAGCGGTCGCGCTCGAGCAGGTTTTCGATGCTCTCGTAGCTCTGGCCCGAGTGCTTGACGTAGATCTCGTTGAGCCGGCGCTTGAGGTTTTCCGATTCACGGGCGTGAATCATGATGTCGGTGACCTGGCCCTGGTAGCCGCCGGAGGGCTGGTGGACCATGACGCGCGAGTTCGGCAGCGAGCCGCGGAGGCCCTTTTCGCCGGCGGTCAGCAGCAGCGAACCCATCGAGGCCGCCTGCCCCATCACCAGCGTCGACACCGCCGGGCGGATGAACTGCATGGTGTCGTAGATCGAGAGGCCTGCCGTCACCACGCCGCCGGGCGAGTTGATGTAGAGGTTGATCTCTTTCTTGGGGTTCTCGGATTCGAGGAAGAGCAGCTGGGCGCAGATCAGCGCCGCCATATTGTCCTCGACCACGCCGGTGACGAACACGATCCGCTCCTTGAGGAGGCGCGAATAGATGTCGAACGCACGCTCGCCGCGGTTGGTCTGCTCGACCACCATCGGCACGAGCATGTTCATGTAGGTATCGACCGGATCTCTCATTATTGCCCCTGTGGGAAGGAAACGAATCAGCGCGTCTCGGCCGATTGCAGGTGATGCCGCCTTAATGCGCGGTAAAGCCAGACATAGGCGGCACTGTGGCTGCAATCAACCGCCCGAACATGGCGGGATTCAACGGTGGTAAACAGCTGGCCGGATGGGGAGGTTGTCCCTCCTTGCGCGAAGTAAGGATTTTCCTTACAAGGAATCCATGATCACAAGTAAGCTGACCAGCAAAGCGCAGACGACGATACCTCAGGCGGTGCGAGCGGCACTAGGCCTCAAGGAGGGCGACGAGCTGGCCTACGTCATCGAAGAGGGGCGAGTCATCCTCGTCAAGGCATCGGCAAATACCGCAGACGATCCGTTTGCCCTGTTCTCCGAATGGAGCAGTGAAGAGGATCGAAAGGCATATGCCGATCTTTGATCGGGGCGACATCGTCGCGGTTCCTTTCCCTTACGTCGAACGCCCAGTCGTCGAGAATCGGCCCGCGCTGATCGTCTCAGGGCACCTCGGACCGAGGGGCGCACTGCTCTGGGTATTGATGATTACAAGCGGCCGCCATGAGCGGTGGCCCGGGGACGTGGAGATAGCAACCGGCCAGTCCGACACAGGGCTGCGCATAGCATCGGTAGTTCGGACCGCTAAGATTGCTACCATCGAAGCAAGCGCTGCCCGCGTCATCGGGCGCATGAGTGAGGCGGACCTGCGCAGCGTGGACGCCGCACTGGCCGCAGCCTTTGGTCGAGCTTAGTTGCCAGCGAACTCGATCTTGACGCCCTTCTGGCGGAAGTAGGCCTGCATCAGCTTGCGGCCCTGGCGGTTGTTCTGTGCCAACCTGCCCGGCTCGAAAGTCGCTTCCTTGATGCCTTCGCGCGCCATCGCAGCCTTGAGCTCGGCGATGTGTACGTCGAGGTCCTTGTTGTCGGCCTTGAGCGAGGCATAGATGTTATCGATGGCCTCGGAAAGGGTGATGTCGCCCACGGGAAGCGTCTCCGGATGTTCTCTTTGACCTCTCCCTAGCCGAGTTTTGTGGCACCGCAAGCCTCTTTTGCCCTTGTGGCCGTTGCGCCGGCCTCGCCAGACCGTAAAGTGAGCGCGCCAACGAGGTTTCCATGGGCGCCATTCTCCAGCTCAAGCCGATCACCGACGTCCCCGACCACCGCCGCTACAGCGCCGACCCGCGTGATCCTGCGTTCTACCAGGATCCCTACGCCTTCTACGCCCGGCTGCATGCCGAAAGCCCCGTGTTCTTCTGGGAAGAGTACGGCCACTGGTGCTTTGCCGGCTTCAAGGAGGTCAACGCCCTGCTCCGCGACAAGCGGTTCGGCCGCGAGATTCTGCATGTGGCGACGCGCGAGGAGCTGGGCATGCCCGAACCGAAGCCGCATGTGGCCGACTTCGACCTCACGGAAAAGTACTCGCTGCTCAACCTCGAGCCGCCCGATCACACGCGCCTCCGGACGCTGGTCAACCGGGCCTTCGTCTCCCGCAACGTCGAGCAACTCCGGCCGCGCATCGCGAGGCTGGCCAACGAACTGATTGACGGGTTCGAGGGCGATGGCGAGGTCGAGCTGCTCAAAGCCTTCGCTGCCC
>DATCRS010000466.1:0-2300 GCA_036568845.1 Devosia sp.
CGACGAAGTGCGCGAGGCAGCCCGCGCCGCCGAAGCCAATGACTTCATCAGTGCGCTGAGCAAGGGCTATGCCGAAGAACTGGGCGAGCGCGGCGTGCGCCTTTCCGGCGGCCAGCGCCAGCGCATCGCCATCGCCCGCGCGATCCTGCGCAACCCGGCGCTGCTGCTGCTCGACGAAGCCACCAGCGCCCTCGACGCCGAAAGCGAGCGCGTGGTGCAAAAGGCCTTGGACGAGATCATGCAGGACCGCACCACCATCGTCATCGCCCACCGCCTGGCGACGGTCCTGAAATGCGACCGCATTCTGGTCCTCGATCACGGCCGCGTCGACGCGATCGGCACCCACGCCGAATTGAGCGGCCAGGGCGGGTTGTATGCGCGCTTGGCCGCTTTGCAGTTCGATCGGGCTGCTGAGTAAGTCCGAAGCGCCTCAAGCCGCGGCAAGACCCTCATCCTGTCCTTCTCCCTACGGGAGAAGGGACGCTGTTGCCTTAGCCTTCAAGCTCGATGAACTCCCTCGCCCGTAGGGAGCGACTGTCTTTCGGGTCAAGCGTTTTGCCATGGGGTTCGGTCTCTGACGATAGCGTTGAGGATGGTGAGCAGCTTGCGCATGACGGCGACAAGCGCCAGCTTTTTGGCTTTCCCCGCCTGGATCAGGCGCTGATAGAAGCTCTTGAGGGTTGGGTTATGGTGGCTGGCAACGAGAGCGGCCATGTAGAGCACCGCCCTGACCTTGGAACGCCCACCCCAGGTGGTCCGCCGACCTCGATAGGTGCCGCTGTCCCAGTTGAGGGGCGCGACGCCGATCAGGGCGGCGATCTGCTTGCGATCGAGAGTACCGAGCTCGGGTACATCGGCCAGAAGAGTGCGGGCAAGCGTGGGGCCAACGCCGGGTACGGAAGTCATCAATTCCTCACGTTCACGCCAGATCGGCATGCCGCGGATGGTGGTGTCTATATCTCTCTCGATCTCACTCAAGTCCTTCTGCAGCATGGCAAGATGACGATCGAGCGCCTTGATCAGGTGCTTGCGCGACAGACGGGGTCGTCGGTTGCGCTCGGCGGTCATCATCTCCACAAGCTGGCGGCGCCGCGCTACAAGCTCGCTCAGAATGCGGGTCTGCTCATCGGCCAGCGGCCGGGGCTCCGGCTTCACGGCTTCGGCAAACTGAGCGATCACGGCGGCATCCAGCGCATCGGTCTTTGCCAGTTGACCGACAGCTCGGGCGAAGCTCCGGATCTGCCGCGGGTTGATGACGGCCATCGGCAGACCCGCGCCGCCCAAGCTCGCCGCGACAATCGTCTCGAAGCCGCCGGTGGCCTCCAAGACCACCACGACCGGAGACAGTGCCTTCAATCGGTCCACCAGGTTCGCCACGCCTTCAGCGTCCCGCGGGACGCTGAAGGCATCCCCGGAGGGACGCACGTGGACATCCAGTTGAGCCTTCGCGACATCGATCCCAACATATACCGGTTCCATGACCCGTCCTTGCAAATGCGGTCTCTTCAGGCGGACCAAGCGACTGTTCGGGTTCACAGGAACAACGGGCGGGGAGCCAAGCTCCCTAGCGGTCTTCAAGACCAAGAGGGTATCGGTCTCCCGCCCGTCACCGCCGCCCCGATCATAGCCGGGGCGCCGAGTCGATGAGATACAAGAGGGGTGGGGTGAGGGCCTTGAAGCAGCGTGAGACCCCTCAGGAAAAAACTTCCCCGAACGTCGCCTGCAGCGCCGCATCCAGTTCGGCCTGGCTGATGCTCTTCCCGAGCTTCGCCAGCGAGGTGACGCCGAACGGTTGCTCCGGCGTCGCGTGGATCCCGCAAGGCACGATGCCCTCGAAATACGCGAGATTGGGGTCGCGGTTAATGGCGATGCCGTGGAAGGTCACGCCATGCCGGACCCGGACGCCCAGTGCCGCGATCTTGTCCTCGCGGCCGTCGCCCAGCGCCACCCAGATGCCGATCCGCCCCTCGCGCCTTTCACCCTTCACGTCAAAGCGGGCGAGCGTGCGGACGATCCATTCCTCGAGGTCGTGGACATAGCGTCGCAGGTCGCCGCCGCGCGCGCGCAAGTCCAGCATCACATAGCCGATCCGCTGCCCCGGCCCGTGATAGGTCAGCTGTCCGCCGCGCCCGGCCCGGTAGACCGGCAGGGCATCGGGCAGCAGCAGGTCCTCCGGCTTGGCGCTGGTGCCGGCCGTGTAGAGAGCCGGGTGCTCCAACAGCCAGACTTGTTCCGGCGCGGTTCCCGCGTGGATGGCGGCCGCCCGGGCCTCCATCTCGGCCAAAGCCGTGGGGTAATCG
>DATCRS010000467.1:0-2086 GCA_036568845.1 Devosia sp.
CGGGCCTCATCGATTTGCGTTCAGAGAGAAGCCTTCCACCCTCGCTTGCCAACCAGCGCTCGAATGTCAGCAGGTACGATCTCTGCGGAAACAGTGGACGCCGGTGATGGGGTGCTTCCGAGGCCGAGCGATCGAGAGAACCATCCGTGCCACCCGCTTGGACCAAGGGGCGGCCGAAAACCATCAGTTCTCAAGGGCTTCGAACACGATCAAGGTCTTAACAAGACGATGGTGCCCAGGAAAGGACTCGAACCTTCACGGCCGTTAAGCCACTGGCACCTGAAGCCAGCGCGTCTACCAATTCCACCACCTGGGCATGCCGTTTGGGGCACGGAGGCGGTTACTACGGTTCGGTGACGCCGTTGTCAATTCATGGTTCTGGATGCCGATTGCGCATCGCACACCACCCCGATACAAGCCTGATATCTCGCACTCTTCCGCAGGAATGGACCTCCATGGCATCGAATCTGGAAACTCTCGTCACGGTTTTCGGCGGATCGGGGTTTTTGGGCCGGAATGTCGTCCGGGCGCTGTGCAAGCGCGACTATCGCATCCGGGTCGCGGTGCGGCGGCCGGAACTGGCCGGATACCTCCAGCCCTCCGGCAAGGTCGGGCAGGTCCATGTCGTGCAGGCGAATCTGCGCTATCCGGCCTCTGTCGAGGCGGCGCTGCGCGATTCGCATGTCGTGATCAATCTGGTCGGCATCCTCGCTGAAGGCGGAGCCCAGACCTTCGACGCCGTCCAGGCCAAGGGCGCCGAGACCGTTGCCAAGGCGGCGGCTGCCGCAGGGGCCAGCCTGATCCATGTTTCGGCAATCGGCGCCGACTCTGATTCGCCCTCGCGCTATGCCAAGGCCAAGGCGGACGGCGAAGCCGCGGTGAGCGCGGCCGTGCCCTCGGCGACGATTTTCCGCCCTTCCGTGATGTTCGGTCCCGAGGACCAGTTCACCAACCGGTTTGCGGCCTTGGGCCGGATGTCGCCGGTGCTGCCGCTGATCGGCGGCGCGACCAGGATGCAGCCTGTTTATGTCGGCGATGTCGCTACCGCCATTGCCGACGCCGTCGACGGCAAGGCCAAGGCGGGCGCGACCTACGAACTCGGCGGGCCGGAGGTGCTGACCATGCGCGAGATCATCGAGGCGATCCTCGCCATCACCGACCGCGAGCGCACGCTGGTACCGCTGTCGTTCGGCCTCGCCCGCCTCAAAGCCGCCTTCCTGCAATTCGCACCTGGCGCGTTCAAGCTGACGCCGGACCAGGTCACGCTGCTCGAGCGCGACAATGTCGTGTCGGATGCGGCGAAGGCCGCGGGGCTGACGCTGGAAGGGCTCGGCATCACGCCCGATTCGCTGGAAGCGATCGCCCCGCAATATCTCTGGCGCTTCCGCCCGCAGGGCCAGTTTCAGCGCATGGGCGTGTGAGCGTTTCTTTCTTCACCTCGCCCCGCTTGCGGGGAGAGGTCGGAATTCGCGCGCAGCGCGGATTCCGGTGAGGGGGTACAGGTCCATCGTTGACCACCCGTGCGGAGAGAGGCCCCTCACCCCAACCCTCTCCCCGTAAGAACGGGGCGAGGGAGCGCACCGTTCGTGCGGCCTGGATCTCAAAACTTCAATTTCTTGAACACCGCTTCCGGCAGCGTCGTGATGATGAGCATCACGAGTCGCCATTTGCCGCTCACGTAAACAACATCGGTCTTCTTCTCCACGGCATTCAAGATCGCATCACCGACGACAGGCGCCTCGACGGTGAGCGGACCGATCAGCTTCATGCCCTCCGTCATCCTGGTGCGGACGAAGCCGGGCTTGACCGTGACGACGTGCACGCCGCCGCGGCTGGCGCGGGCGCGCAGGCCCGAGAGGAAGGCGGAGAAGCCGGCCTTGGCCGAGCCGTAGACATAGTTCGAGGCACGGCCGCGATCGCCGGCGACCGACGACACGCCGACAAGGGTGCCGTTGCCGCGCGCCAGAAATTTTTCCGCGAACAGGCCGAGGATCAGCGACGGCCCCTCGTAATTGGAGCGCATGATCGCGGTGGCATGCGCGAGATCGCTCTGCGCGCTCTCCTGCACACCGAGCAGGCCGACGAT
>DATCRS010000468.1:0-19343 GCA_036568845.1 Devosia sp.
GGAAGGCCAACCGACTCACTCCCGACGCGCGGGACAATGCCAGAAACCCCGGTCCCCGGAGGCGGATGTCGTCTCACTAAACAAATACCAGAGGCGGTATCCGCCTCCGGGCCCGTCACGCTCTTTGACATCCCCGGAGGGGCACACCCGGCCGGTGCATCAGTGCGCGCAAAACTCTCCCAATCTCCTCATTGGCACGTTGCAATGGGTTGGCTATGAGAGCCGCGCGGCAGGCGCGCGCCGATCGCGGTAGATTCGAGGAGACCATTATGGCGAAGGCAGCGGCGCCCAAATCCAGCTATTCCGAACTGAGCCTCGCCGGCGACTTCCAGCTCTCCTCGCCGACATACAAGACCAAGGCGAAGATCGCGCTGCCGGGCGACGTGCATACCGCGCTGCTCGCGGTCGGCGAGATTCCCGATCCCTATTTCGGGCTCAACGAGCAGGAGGTGATGTGGGTCAACCACACCGCCTGGAACGTCGAGCGCAAGTTCAAGGCGACGGCGGCCGACATCGACGGCTACCTGACGCTGACGCTCGAAAATGTCGACTGCATCGCGACGGTGCTGCTCAACGGCAAGGTCATCGCACGCACGCAGAACCAGTTCATCCGCTACGATATCGACGTCACGGGACAGGTGAAGGCGGGAGACAACACGCTTCGCATCGAGTTCGATGTCACGCGGCGCGTGGCGAAGGAACGCGCCGAGGCGCATCCGTTCCCGATCCCCTTTACCTACAACTATCTCACCAACGGCCTCGAAGGCGTGCACATGAATTTTGTGCGCAAAGCCGCCTGCCACGCCGGCTGGGACTGGGGCATCTGCCTGATGCCGACCGGCGTCTATGGCCGCATGGCCATCCGGCGCTCGCGGCTGGCACGGCAGGAGAGCGTGCAGGTCGACCAGAAGCACACGAAGTCCGGCGTCGAACTGACTCTGATGACTCGGCTTTTCGCCTTCGCTGATGGAGAGGTTGAGCTCAGCCATGAGTTCGACGGCCAGACGCTCGGCGGCAAGGCGACGGTGGTGCGCGGCGAGAACGTCATCACCCACAAGCTCAAGGTCGCGAACCCAAAGCTCTGGTGGCCGAACGGGCAGGGCGACCAGCCGCTCTACACGCTCACCACCGCGCTCGACGGCGAAGTCGCCACGCGGAAGATCGGGCTCCGGAAGCTCGAGTGGATTGTCGAGAAGGATCGGATCGACCACAACTTCAAGTGCCGCATCAACGGCCGCGATATCACCATGATGGGCGCCAATTGGATCCCGGCCGATGCCATCCCCTCGCGCCAGACGCCGGCCGCCATCCGCGATCTCCTGGAGAGCGCCAGGGCGGTCAACATGAACATGATCCGCGTCTGGGGCGGCGGGCAATATGAGCCCGACTTCTTCTACGAGCTCTGTGACGAGCTCGGCATTCTCATCTGGCACGATTTCATGTTCGCCTGCATGAGCTATCCATCCAATCGCGAGTTCCTCGACGACGTCGCCATCGAGGTCACTCAGCAGATCCGCCGCCTCTCGCACCACGCCTCGATCGCGCTCTGGTGCGGCGACAACGAGGTGATCGGCTCGCTGCACTGGTACCCCGAAACCAAGAAGGACCCGGCGCGCTACCTTGCCAACTACGACCGGCTCAACTCCATGCTCGGACGCATGGTGGAGGACGAGGACCCGTCGCGCCGCTTCTGGCCGTCCTCGCCGTCGCTCGGCTATCTCGACTTCTCCGACGGTTGGCACCTCGATACGCGTGGCGACACGCACTATTGGAGCGTCTGGCACGAGGCCAAGGATTTTTCCGCTTATCGCGACGTGCAGCCGCGCTTTGCCTCCGAATTCGGTTTCCAGTCCTTCACCTCGATGAACGTCATCGAGAGCTTTACCCGGCCCGAAGATCGCAATCCCTCGTCGCCCGTGATGGAGGGCCATCAGCGCAACAATGGCGGCAATGCGCGCGTCCTCGAAACGATGACGCGCTACTTCCGCTTCCCGCGCGATTTCGACCAGATGGTGTTCCTCTCCCAGATCCAGCAGGGCCTTGCCATCAAGACCGCCATCGAGTTCTGGCGCTCCACCAAGCCGCGCTGCATGGGCACGCTCTACTGGCAGATCAACGACACCTATCCGGTGGCAAGCTGGGCCAGCCTCGACTATGGCGGCCAGTGGAAACTGCTGCACTACATGGCGCGGCGCTTCTTCCTGCCCATCAACGTGGTCGTAGTTCCCGAGGGCGACACGCTGCTCCTCAAGGCCATCAACGACACGGCAGCACCCGTCGGCATCGAACTCGAGGTGCTGGCCGCCGACACGGCCGGCCGCAGCCGCGTCATCGCCACCGCGCACGTCACCACGCAGCCCGACAAGGCCATCGTGGCTACCGAGGTGCACCTCGCCGACCTGCAGCCCGACGAGTTCCTCTACTTCGCCTGGTCCGATGCCGACGGCCGTCGCCTGGGGGAGAACGACTATTTCCCAAAGCCCTACAAGGCCTATGAGCTGGAGCCGGCGACGGTGAAGGCCACCTGGTCCGGCACCGAGAAGGCGCCGGTGCTGACGCTCAGTGCCGACAAGCCCGCCTTCTTCGTTACCGCCACAGCGGACGTTCCGGGCTACTTCTCCGACAACGCCGTGACGCTCCTGCCGGGCCGCGAAGTAAAGCTTACCTTCACGCCCCGCTTGGGCGCCGCGCTGTCACAGAAGGCGCTGGCCAAGAGCCTCAAAATCCGGCACCTCAGAGAAACATATTAGGGAGGAATGACAATGACCGGGCAGATCAAGCGCAGCGAAGTCAATCGCATCATGCGCGAGGCGGACAAGTTCATCCGCTCCTTCGGCTACATCCTGCCGCCCTTCGCCTACTGGAGCCCCAAGGAGTTCCAGGATCGGAAGGACGAGGCGAAGATGATCATCAACGCCAACCTCGGCTGGGACATCACCGACTACGGTCTGAACGAGTTCGAAAAGACCGGCCTCTTCCTCTTCACCGTCCGCAACGGCGACGCCAACGACCTGCCCAAGGGCCGCGGCATGCTCTATGCCGAAAAGGCGATGATCTCGCGCAACGAGCAGTACTCCCCGATGCACCGGCACAACATCAAGGCCGAGGACATCATCAACCGCGGCGGCGGCACGCTGGTGATCGAGCTCTACGGCGACACCGACGGCAAGTGCGACAAGCAGAAGGGTGTCGAAGTCTATTGCGACGGCATCCTCCACAAGCTGCCGCCGGGTGGCAAGCTGCGCCTGAAGCCGGGCGAGAGCGTCACGCTGATGCCCAACGAGCATTGGCACGCCTTCTGGGGCGAGGGCGGAGACGTCTTCATCGGCGAAGTCTCGACTGTCAACGACGACAACACCGACAACGTCTTCGACGACCCCAAGATCGCCCGCTTCGGCGGCATCGAGGAAGACGAAGAGCCCTGGCACCTCCTGGTCTCCGACTACAAGAAATGGTTGGCCTGACGACGACGCTTCGCCTCGCGACCTCTGGGGAACGGGGCCGGCTCAAGGACATGCTCGGTCGGTACTTGACCGAGCTCTCCATGTTCGGCGAGGTCGACCATGCGTACCCCTGGCTGGACGCCTATTGGCGCGCGGGCGAGGCCCGCTGGCCCTATCTTATCGACCGCGGAGGCGCGCTCGCCGGCTTTGCACTCGTCAACACGCACGCGCCCTCCGGCGAGCCGGTCGACCATGCAATGGCCGAGTTCTATGTCCAGCCGGCTGATCGTCGTGGCGGCGTCGGTCGCGAGGCTGCGATCGCCGTGCTGCGTAGGCATCCAGGGGCTTGGGAGCTATCCGCGATGCGGGCCAATGAAACGGCGCTGCGGTTCTGGCCCGCCGCGCTGCAGGCGGCCGGCGCAGCCGGACTGAGGATCTTCGACAGGGACGATGTTCGCATCTTTCGTTTCGTGATTGGCTGAGGTTCCACTTTCGTCTTAACCGTACGGTCGCGCGGCCGGGTGCGGTTGACAGCTCCGGCGATGCAGCCATTCTGGGTCGGCGTCGTTCATTCTCCCGCCGCGACGCCCCGGACTCCAAATTGGCCAATCTCGCACCCGTCATCGAAGATCGCCGAACCTTCGGCATCGGCGTCCTGCTGCTTGCGCAGTTCTTCTTTGCCGGGCTCGACAGCTGCGCCAAGTGGCTCGCCATCTCTGCGATTCCGACCTTCGAGATCGTCTTCATCCGCTATGCCGTGCACGTGGCGCTGGCCATCGCCATGTTCCTGCCGGTGCGGGGGTTCGATCTCTTCCGGACCGGCTCATGGAAGCTCGAGCTTGCGCGCGGCGTCTGCCTGCTCGGCATCACCTTCTTCAACTTCTTTGCCATGCAATTCCTGCCGCTGACGGTCACCGGCGCCATCTTCTTCACTATGCCGCTCTTCGTGACGCTGCTTTCCGGACCGATGCTGGGCGAGACGGTCGGTTGGCGGCGGTGGGTCGCGGTGATCGTCGGCTTTCTGGGGGTGATGATCATCATCCGTCCCGGCACGGAGGCCTTCCATCCGGCCGCGCTGCTCTGTTTCGTCGGCGCGCTCTGTGCGGCGCTCTTTTCCATCTTCACGAGAAAGCTCGCCGGCATCGATGGGGCGGCAACCCAGCAGGTCTATTCGGGCGTCTTCTGCCTCGTCATCGTTACCCCTTTCGCCTTTACCGACTGGGTTTGGCCGAGCAACGGCCCCACCTGGTTCGCCTTCCTGGCGGCCGGGATCTTCGGCTTCCTTGCGCATCAGCTCAACACCGTGGCGCTACGTTATGCGTCGCCGGTCATTCTGGCGCCCTTCAGCTATTCGGAGCTGATCCTGCTTGCCTTTTCCAGCTGGCTCGTCTTCGGGCAGCCGCCGGATGTGGGCTTCTATATCGGTGGGCCGCTGATCATACTCTCGGGGCTCTACATCTGGTTGCGCGAGCAGCAGCTCCACAGGCCAGTTTCGCTCAGGACGCCGGTGGACGACTGAGATGTCCGCAGCCGTTCGCCCAATGGAAGATCGTCGCCTGCTCGGCATCGGGCTCGTCCTTTTCGGCTATTTCTGCTTCAGCGTCATCGACAGCTGCGCCAAGTGGCTGATGCTGCGCGGCCTGCCGCCGATGGAGGTGGTGTTCGTGCGCTATCTCGGCCAGTTCGTCCTGGTGCTGGCGCTGTTTGCGCCGCAGCAGGGGCCCGTTGCGCTGGTGCAGACGAAGGCCCCGTGGACCGAAGTAGTCCGCGGGCTCTGCCTCCTTGGCTCGACTATCTGCAACTTCATCGCCATCACCTACATACCGCTGACCGTGACAGCGTCTATCGGCTTTACCATGCCGCTGATCCTCTGCGCCCTCTCGATCCCGATCCTCGGGGAGCATGTGGGCTGGCGCCGCTGGCTCGCCATTCTGGTCGGCTTCGTCGGCGTGCTGATCATCGTGCGCCCCGGCACGGCCGCGTTTCATCCGGCCATGCTGCTGTCGCTGCTCGGCGTGATCTTCACGGCGTTCTACTTCCTGCTGACCCGCAAGCTGGCCGGCGTGGACTCGACCACCACCCAGCAGTTCTTCGCCGCCGGTATGGCTACGCTCTGCCTCGTGCCGTTTGCGTTGGGCGGCTGGGTCTGGCCATCCGGTCCGGAAACCTGGATTCCCTTCGTCCTCATCGGCGCTGCCGCGCTGATCGGCCATCAGGCGATCACCGTGGCGCACCGTCTTGCGCCCGCCTCGGTGCTGGCACCGTTCAACTATTCGCTGATCGTCTATCTCACCGCCTCGAGCTGGCTGGTCTTCAACCAGCCACCCGACATCTGGATCTACGTCGGCGCCCCCATTGTCATGGCATCCGGCTTCTACATCTGGCTCCGCGAGCGCCAGCTCGTCAGGCCGGTGGTAACCGAGATCGCGCCGCAGGACTAGCCAGCTTCCCGAGGATCGGTCTCGCGAAGGGAGCCTCATCCGACGCCCGCCTCCGCAACAGCCCACCCGGCGAGAAGAACAGGGCCAGGAGGAACAGCACCGTCTGGATCAGCACGATGCAGGGGCCGGTTGCCGCGTTGATCTGGAAGCTGACGAAAGTGCCGAGCAGGCTCGACCCAACCGCCGCCGCCGTGGCGACGGCGAGCATGGCGTCGAACCGCTTTGTGGTCAAAAAGCCGATGGCGCCGGGCGCGATCAGCATGGCGACGACGAGGATGATGCCAACCGCTTTGAGCGAGGCCACGATGGTGAGCGACAGCATCGCCAGGAGCCCATAGTGGAGAAGGTTCACCGGCAGGCCGATAGCCCGGGCATGCTGCTGGTCGAAGGTGTAGAGCAGGAAGTCGCGGCGCTTGGCGAGGACGACGAGCAGCGTGCCGCCGGCGATGACAGCAGTCTCGATGAGATCCCCCCAGCTCACCCCGAGCATGTCACCGAAGAGGATGTGCGGGAGATGCTGATCCGTCTCGATGCGCGAGAAGAGCACGATGCCCACCGCGAACATGCCGGTGAAGACGATGCCCATCGCGGTGTCTTCCTTGATGCGGCTGTTGTCGCGCAGGTAGCCCGTGGCGATGGCCGAGAAGAGTCCAGCGACGAAGGCGCCGATGGCGAGCGGCACCGCCACGACATAGGCCAGCACGATGCCGGGCAGCACGGCGTGCGAGATGGCGTCGCCCATCAGCGACCACCCCTTGAGCACGAGGAAGCAGGAGAGCACGGCGGAGACCGCGCCCACCAGCACCGCGATGATCAGCGCGCGCTGCATGAAGTCGTAGCTCAGCGGTTCGAGGAAGAAGGCGAGCACGGCGTTCATCAGCGTAGCCCCCCCTCGGCCAAGGCCCTGCGGCGCGCGGCGATGCGACCATGCTTGGGGGCGAAGAAGAAGGCCAGCAGGAAGAGCACCGTCTGCAAGCTGACGATCACCCCGCCTGTGGCGCCATCGAGGAAATAGCTGGCATAGGCGCCGGTCGCCGAGGTCACCGCCCCAAGCACGACGGCAAGGATGAGCAGCGTGCGGAAGCGATCGGTCAGCAGGTACGCCGTGGCCCCTGGCGTCACCACCATGGCGATGACGAGGATCGCGCCCACCGTCTGCAGCGCCGCCACGGTGCAGGCGGCGAGCAGGGCAAAGAACAGCACCTGCAGCAGTCGCGGATTGAGCCCCACGGTACGCGCGTGGTTCTCGTCGAAGAACACCAGCATCAGGTCCTTCCACTTGAGCAGCAGGATGGCGAGCGACACCACAGAAATGATGGTCACCTGCACCACGTCGCCATCGGAAATCCCGAGGATATTGCCCATCACGATTGCGGTGATGTCGACGGCGGTCGGATTGAGTGAGACCATCAGCAGGCCAAGGGCAAAGAACGAGGTGAAGACGATGCCGATCACCGCATCCTCGCGCAGGCGCGTGCGCTGCCGCACGATCACCATGGCAGCGGCCGCGAGTCCCCCCGCGAAGAAGGCCCCGATCGAGTAGGGGAGTCCGAGCATGTAGGCGCCTGCGACACCCGGCACCACGGCGTGCCCCAGCGCATCGCCGATCAGCGACCAGCCCTTGAGCATCAGGTAGGCCGAGAGGAAGGCGCAGACGCCGCCGACCAGCGCCGAAACCCAGATCGCCTTGACCATGTAGTCATAGGCGAACGGCTCGAGCAGCAGTGACTCGATCATTGCCGCGGCTCCTTGCCGCCGTTGCCGCCGGGATTGCCATAAAACACCACCGGGCGCTCGTCGTCGGTAAGCACCGTGACGCGGCGGGTATCGGCGTCGTCATGGTGCAGGTCGGGTCCGCCGAGCTGGAAGTGCCGCAGCACGCCGCCAAAGGCGAGTTCCAGGTTCTCCTGGGTGAACACCTCCGCCGTGGGGCCGGAGGCGAGCACCGTGCGGTTGACCAGCACCACCTGGTCGCAGAAGTCGGGCACACTGCCCAGATTGTGGGTGGAGACGAGCATCAGATGGCCCGCCTCGCGTAGCTCGCGCATCAGCTCGATGATCGCCGTCTCGGTCTTCACATCGACGCCGGTGAAGGGTTCGTCGAGCAAGATGATGCGACCTTCCTGCGCCAACGCACGGGCGAGAAATACACGCTTCTTCTGCCCGCCCGAGAGCTCGCCGATCTGACGCTTCCGGAACTCGGTCATACCGACGCGTTCCAGTGCCTCGGCCACCAGTTGCTTGTCGCGGACAGCGGGGACTCGGAAAAAGCCCATATGCCCCTGCCGGCCCATCATCACCACGTCCTCGACCAGCACCGGAAAATTCCAGTCGACCTCTTCGGCCTGCGGGACATAGGCGACCATGTTGCGCTTCAGCGCCTCGCGCACCGGCAGGCCGGCGACGCGGACGCTGCCGGCGATCGGCTCGACGAATCCCATGATGGATTTGAAGAGCGTCGACTTGCCGCTGCCATTGACGCCGACAAGGCCGGCAATGGTGCCGGCCCCGAGCGAGAAGCTGGCGTCGCGCAGGGCGACGTTGCCGTTGGGGTAGGCGACGGTGACCCCCTGCACATCCAGCGAGGGCAGGGGCTCGGGGTTCCAAGCTTCGTGTGGAACATTGGGGGCCAGGCTCACGTGCCAAATCCCTTGGCGATGGTGTCGACGGTGACTTCGAGCAGCTTAAGGTAGGTCGGCGTCGGTCCGTTGGCGTCGCTCAACGAGTCCACATAGAGCACACCGCCGTAAGCCGCACCGGTCTCCTTGGCCACCTGCAGCGCAGGCTTGTCGGAGACGGTGCTCTCCGAAAAAACCACCGGGATCTTGTTGGCGCGGACTGCGTCGATCACCTTGCGCACCTGCTGCGGCGTACCCTGCTGGTCGGCATTGATCGGCCAGAGATAGAGCTCCTTGAGGCCATAGTCGCGGGCGAGGTAGCTGAACGCACCCTCGCTGGTCACCAGCCAGCGCTGCGCTTCCGGGATGCGGCTCAGCCGCTCGCGCAACGGTGCATCCAGCGCCTTGATCTGCTCGCTATAGGCGGCGGCGTTGGCATTGTAGGTCGCCGCATTGGCGGGGTCATGCTGGACGAGCGCCTTGCGCACGTTCTCGACATAGATCAGCGCGTTGTTCGGGCTCATCCAGGCATGCGGATTGGGCTTGCCGGTATATGGTCCCTCGGCGATGCCCATTGGTTCGACACCTTCGCTGAGCACGGCCTGAGGCACCTCCTTGACGTTCTGGAAGAACCTTTCGAACCACTGCTCGAGGTTCATGCCGTTCCAGAGCACCAGGCCCGCATCCTGCGCCTTGGCGACATCGCGCGGGCCCGGCTGGAAATTGTGGATCTCGGCGCCGGGCTTGGTGATCGACTCTACCACCGCTGCGTCGCCGGCAACGTTGGCGGCGATGTCGGCAATGATGGTGAATGTTGTCACCACCTTGAACTTATCCTGCGCCATCGCCGCGCCGGCGATCAGCGTCAGCGCCAGGGTTACGGTCACGCCCAAAAGGTTTCGCAGCACCATTCGATCCATTCGCTTGTTGCAAATCATTCCTAATAGCATCTGTTTGTGATCGAGTTGTCAACTCCTCTCGCCGCGGCGCGGTTGCAACGCTTCGGCCTTTACAGCACTCTCCTCTGCCACTCTGACGGACCGTGAACATGACCAACGCGCGACTGATCGAAGCCCGCCTGCCGGACTTTGGCGTTCCCACCATCCGCCCCGAGCTGTCGCGAGAGATCTACGCGGAGCGGTTGAGCGCGCTGGGGCGTGCCCGCCGCGCGGCGGGATTGGACGCGTTGGCGATCTATGCCGACCGGGAGCACTGCGCGAACCTCGCCTGGCTGACAGGCTTTGATCCGCGCTTCGAGGAGGCGCTGCTGGTTCTCGCGCCTGGCATCACTCCGACCCTTCTCGCCGGACCGGAGAATTTGGGGCGGGCGAAAGATGCTGCAATCGAGGTCGAGGCGCGACTCTATCCGCCCTTCGGGCTCATGGGGCAGGACCGCAGCAAGACGCCAGCGCTGGAGGAAGTTCTCGCTAATGCGGGGATCCGGTCCGGCCAGCGTATCGGCATTCTCGGCTGGAAATACTTTGGCCCGCACGAGGCGCCCAAGCCGGAGACCTGGTTCGAGACGCCGGCCTATATCGTTGACACCATCCGGACGATTGTAGGCACCGACGGGCGGGTGGTGAACGCCAACAGCCTCTTGATGCATTCGTCGACGGGTCTGCGGGCCATCAACGAGGTCGACCAGATCGCCCAGTTCGAGTTCGGCGCCGTCGCCTGCTCGGAGGCGCTGAAGTCCCTGATTGCCGGCATCCGCCCCGGCATGACAGAGATGCAGGCGGTACAACTAATGCAACTCGGCGTGCTGCCGCACTCGTGCCACACCATGCTCTCCTCCGGCGACCGGCTGGTGGGCCTCAACAGCCCGTCGCACAGGGTACTCGAAACCGGCGACCCGGTGACGAGTGCGGTGGGGTATTGGGGCGGCCTTTCGAGCCGGGTGGGCTGGCTCGTCGAGGACGCCTCGGGACTTCCCGCCGACGTTGCCGATTATGCCGAACGTCTTGCAGCGCCGTACTTTTCCTGTGCCGCCGAGTGGTACGAAACCATCGGCATCGGCGTCACTGGCGGCGAGCTCGATACCATTGCGCGGAAGCATCTCGGCGACCCGTTCTTCAACCTCGTCCTCAATCCCGGCCATCTCATCCATATCGATGAATGGATGAACACGCCGGTCTATCCGGGATCGAAGGAGACGCTGAAATCGGGGCAGGCGATCCAGTGCGACATCATTCCGGCGGCCGGGCCACCCTACCACGGGGCCAACATCGAGGATGGCATTGCCCTGCTCGACCAGCGCGGACGCGCCGAAATGGCCGAGAAATTTCCTGCGCTATGGCAACGGGTTGAGGCCCGGCGCGCCTTTATGGGCGATGTGCTCGGCATCCGCTTGAAGCCCGAGGTGCTGCCGCTGTCGAACCTAGCGGCGGCGATGCCGCCGTTCTGGCTGGCGCCGGATCGCATCTTCTCGATGGCCTAGTTGCAATTGCGTCGCAGGCCAAGTAACTGTCAGGCATCGACATTTGGCTGACGTTCGGCCGGGTGCCGCCGTCACCGGTCAGGCGCACGTTCAAAGGACTCCAAACATCGAACTGGCCGGGAGGAGGTGACGAAGTCGCTGCAATCCCAAAAAAAAGCATGCTGACTCAAGGACTTCCAAGATGGAAAACGGCACCGTCAAATTCTACAATGACCAGAAGGGCTATGGCTTCATCCAGCCCGACAATGGCGGCAAGGACGTCTTCGTCCACGTCACGGCGCTGCACCGCGCCGGTATCCAGGGCCTCAACGAAGGTCAGAAGGTGTCGTTCGACACCGCCGAAGATCGTCGCACCGGCAAGCTCGCCGTCGACAACATCCAGGCGCTCTGACACCCTTTTGTCACTGTGGTGAACGACAGATGAACAAGAAGACGGGGCGCTAGGCGTCCCGTTTTGCTTTCTCCTGTAGCCGTCCGGCCTCGCCCCAGGTGATGAGCCGGGCGCTGCGGTGACCGCTCAGATAGATCCAGAGCCAGCTCAGCGCCACCGAGATACGGTTCTTGAGCCCGATCAGGAAGTAGATGTGGGCGAGGCCCCAGGCCCACCACCCGACCCAGCCGGTGAGCTGGATCCAGCCGAAATCGATGACCGCGGCCGACCGCCCGATGGTGGCGATGTCGCCGGCATGGCTGTAGCGGAACTCGGGAGGCTCCTCGCCGCGGAGTCGCGCCTTGATGACCCGCGCGGCATGCCGGCCGCCCTGCTTGGCGGCGTCGCCGACGCCGGGCACCGGCTTGCCATTGGGTCCGATGATGGTCACCGTGTCGCCGACGGCGAAGATGTTGGGGCTCCCGGGCACCGTGAGGTCGGGCTGGACCTTGATGCGGCCGGCCTTGTCGGCTTCGACGCCGAGCCACTTGGCGGCCGGCGAGGCCAGAACCCCGGCGGCCCATATGATGGTCTCGGCGTAGATGGTCGTCTCGCCATAGGTGACAGCTCCGGCCTCGACCTTGGTCACCGGCTGGCCCAGCGAGACTTCGACACCGAGCTTCCTGAGGGCCTTCAGCGCGTAAGCCGAGAGGTTCTCACGGAAATTGGGAAGGACCCGCGGGCCGCCCTCGATAAGGACGACCTTGGCCTCCTCGGGACGGATGGTGCGGAAGTCGTCGCGCAGCGTGACGCGGGCCAGCTCGACGATGGCGCCGGCGAGTTCGACACCCGTCGGACCGGCACCGATGATGACGAAGGTCAGCAGCGCCCGCCGCCGCTCGTGATCGCTCTCCCGCTCGGCTTTCTCGAAAGCCAGCAGCAGTTGGCGCCGCATTGCGGTGGCGTCCTCGAGCGTTTTGAGGCCCGGCGCAAAAGGCTCCCAATCGTCATGGCCGAAATAGGCGTGCTGCGCGCCGGTGGCGATGATGAGGCTGTCATATGGGATGCGGGCGCCGTCCTCGAGCTCAACGGTTTGCCCGGCTTTGTCGATGCCGACCACGTTGCCGAGCAGCGTCCTGACCTCGGGCCGGTGCCGCAGCAGTTGCCGGATCGGCCACGCGATCTCCGACGGAGAGAGTGCCGTGGTCGCGACCTGGTAGAGGAGCGGCTGGAAGAGGTGATGGTTGCGCCGGTCGATGATGGTGATCTCGACATCGGCGCCGTTGAGGTGCTGCGCCGCACTGAGGCCGCCAAAGCCGCCTCCGATGATGACGACCCGATGCTTGGCCATTCTGCCACCTTTGCCAGTTTGCCCCCGGCAGCACTGACATAGGCGCAGCGGCGCCCGGGCTCAATCGGGCCTTGGTGCAGGTCTCGCATCACCCCGGCGCATGCGTCACCTGTCGGCGACGCGGAAGCAGGCGGCAACGACGATAAATGCTGCGGCGAGGAGGGCGAAGGCGACGGGAAGCGATGTCGCATGCGCCACGAAGCCGATCACCGCGGGGCCAGCGAGAAGCCCGAGATAGCCGAGCGTCGACACCGCCGTGACGGCGAGACCGGACGGCATGTCCTTGGAGCGGCCGGCGGCCGAGAACAGCACCGGCACAAGGTTCGAGGCGCCGACGCCCACGAGGAAGTAGCCGACCAGGCCCGCTTCGAACGATGGCACGGCGAGAACGATGAGGAAGCCCAGCGCGCCGATGAGGCCGCCGCCGAGCAGCACAGTCCGTTCGCCCAGCGCCGCGCGGATGCGGTCGCCGGCCAGCCGGCAGATGGTCATCGCCACCGCGAAGGCGGCGTATCCGAGGCCCGCCGTGCCGATATCGGCGCCCCGCAGGGTGGTGAGGAATACGCCGCTCCAGTCCAGCACCGAGCCTTCGGCGAGGAAGGTGAAGAGGCAGAGCACGCCAATGAGCAGCACCGTGCCGCGCGGCAGCACGAAGAGCGGATGTTTTTCCGAGCTGCGATCGCCATAGGGCAGGAGTCCGGGGATGATCAGCAGGGTCGCGACGGCGGCGACGACGCTGAGGACTATCGCAGCCACGAGCGTTGGCAAGCCGAGCGAAAGTACCAGGCTGAGCCCGCCCGCACCCGTCATTCCGCCGACGGAGAAGAGGCCATGGAAGCCCGACATCATCGGCCTGCCGGAATCGCGTTCGACCAGCACCGCCTGAATGTTCATGGTGACGTCCACGAGCCCGAGCGAGGCGCCAAGGACCAGGATCGCGACAGCGATCGTCGGGATGGTGTCGAGCACGGCGAGCAACGGAAAGGCCGCAACCATCACCACGGCACCGGCGACGATGACGCGGCGGCAGCCGAACCGGCTGGTCAGCGCGCCGGCAAAGGGCATGGCGACCATTGAGCCAAGCCCGACGCAGAGCAGCAGGAGGCCCAGCGTGCCTTCGTCGACATCGAGCCGCGCCTTGATCAGCGGCACCAGCGGCGCGAAGCCGGCCATCACTACCCCGAGGACGAAGAAGATGACGCGGGTGGCGATCTGCTCCCGGCGCGCGCTCGGCGGATACTCGGTGGCGGCGATGGCGGTCACGGTTGGGTCCTCAGGCGCGGTGGATCGTGGTGCCATTGCTGGCAAGGCGGGAAAGCAGCTTCCGGTCAACATCGGCTTCGGCGACCAGATGGGTGAGCCGGTCCGGGGTGGTGACGCGGAAGGGCGCCGCGGTGCCGAGCTTGTTGCGCGTTGCCGCAACCACGACAGCGCGGCTCTGGCTCGCCATGGCACGTTTCACCTCGGCCTCGTCGGCGTCGAGGGCCGAGACGCCGAAGCTGGCCTCGACGGCGCAAGCGCCGAGGAAATAGAGGTCCGCATACAATGCCTCGATCTCCCGCACGGTACCCGCGCCACTGGTGCTTCCCGTGAGCGGGTTGAAACGCCCGCCGAGGACAATGACTTTGGTCCAGCCGCGCGTAGCGAGAGCCATGGCAATGGCCGGTGCATTGGTGATGACGGTGAGGTCGGCTTCCGGCAGGGCCGCGGCGATGGCGAGATTGGTGCTGCCGGCATCGATGAAGATGGTCTGGCCCGGCTGGACGAGCCCCGCCGCGGTTACCGCAAGTCGGGCCTTCACCTCGCTGTTGCTCTCGATCCGCTCGGCAATCGGCCCCACGCGCGGGGCAGGGGCCAGCGCGCCGCCATGCACGCGGCGCAACTGGCCTGCCTTGGCAAGATCGCGAAGGTCGCGCCGCACCGTATCCTCGGACACTCCGAACCGGGCCGCCAGCTCAGCCGCCAGCACCCGCCCGTCGGCAGCGAGCAGGCCGCGTATGACCTCGTGACGTTCCTCGGTGAGCATCTCGCCCTCGTGCATGTTTGTGCACGATTATGCACGAACATGCACGATTGGCAATGGACTATGCAGACGGCTGAAGTTGGAACGCCTCCACCGCCGCGCGAACCTCATCGAGATGCGTGAAGAGTGCGACATGTCCGCCACCGCCAAGTGCGACCAGGCGCGCGCGGGGTAGGCGCTGGGCGGCGGATTCGGCCTGGGCGAAAGGCACCACCGGATCGTCGACGGCGTGAAGGATCAGGACCGGCACGGTGATCTCTTCGAGCGGGATCGGAGGCAACTGACGGAAAAGCTTGGTGTCGTTGAGCGAACCAGGGATGCGTTGGTCGAGCCGGTCGAGCACGCTCGATTGCAGCAGGCGCAACAGGGCAGCCCGCTCTGGATCGGCGAGCGTCCGGCGCCGCAGATCGTCGTCGGGAATGGCACGACGGTCGGCTGCATCCGGGTCCTTCGCGGCATGTCTCCGCATCAGCGCTACCGCGCCGGGGATGCGCGACAGCAAGCCAAACACCCGCATGCGCCTGACTTGCCGCTCCGGCACATCAAGGGCACTGGTGGGTGCCGACACGAGGATCAGCCCGTCGCAGCGATCCGGATGCCGCAGTGCAAAGTGGAGCGCCGACGGGCCGCCGGCCGATACGGCAGCGATTGTCGTCCGCTCGATGCCGAGAGCGTCGAGCAGGCGTGCGTAGAGGTCGGCCTGCGCCTCGGGCGTGCGTCCGAGCGTCAGCGGCGTCCCAGGATAGCCGGGGCGAGACACGGCGATGACTCGCCGTGTTTCGATTTGAGTAAGAAGCGCACGGCCCAGCAGCCAGGATTGGTCGGCCCCACCCATTGCCCCATGCACGGCAAGGAGCGCAGGACCGTGGCCCTCGTCCGTGTGAGCCAAGCCGGCCGTGATACGGACTAGCGGCATCTGCAGCGGCATCATGGTGTTGCTCCCCCGGTCATGGCCGATATCCGGGCGAGTAGCGCGCCAAGCTCCGCCGGCGGCTTCTGCTCGATGCGCCGGTACTCGCGCCCGTCCACGGTGCGCTGCACGAGGTCGTATTCGTAGAGCGAACGGCGGAGCAAGGCGTGGTCGCCGAACAGGTGCCAGCCCTTGAGCAGCGCACTGATCTCCTGCTCGGAGAGCGGTGTGTCAGCAGGCAGGCGCGACCAGAACACCCAGAGGCAAAGCTCCTGCAGGCTGGTCTTGGCCGGCCAGCTCACCAGCCGGCCTTCGGCGTCGAAATAGCGCGCCACCTTCTCCACCCGGTCATAGTTGACCGGAACGAGCGGCGTCGGCGCGAGCAGCCGGTTGGCCGCCTCGGCGGCGGCGCGGAAGTGCTGGTAGTTGCGATAGCCCGCCGAGTGGCAAATGAGGTTGAGCAGTTCGACGTGGCTGGGCTGGTGGTCGAGCGCCATCAGCTGCGCGCGCAGCGCCTTGGCGAAAGCCGAGAGGTCGGCCACCTCGAACGGAAGTGCGAGACGTGACATTGGACTTATCCTCGATGCGCCGCTCCCCGGAGGGATCGTCGTGGCCGCCGGCTTGCGACTCGGCACGGGACAAGTGCGTGTCAGCTAGGACTATGCAGGTTTAGCTCCCCTTATCGGGGCGGCGGCGCCTCGGTGAACTGCAGACCGTGGCGCGCCTCATATGCCTCGGCGTAATCGCCGTCAAGCGGGAGCGGCGCCGGGGAGGTCAACGGACCCCGGCGCCGCGGGCCTCACTCGGCCACAGCGTGGGCCGGGTCAGGTTTGGCAACCGCCTTCGGCCGACGGAGCAGCAGGATGATCGGGACCGACGCCAGGGTCACCCACATCATCAGCTTGAAGTCGTCGAGGAACGAGAGCATCGCCGCCTGCTGCGTGATGAGCCCGTTGATCGAACCGACCACATTGGCAAACCCGCCATGGGCGGTGGCGAAATCGCGCACGGCACCGGAGTCGAGGGTGATGCGCTCGGCCAGCTCCTGCCGGTTCACCGTCTGCATGCTGGCCAGCACCGCCGTCACCAGCGAGATGCCGACGCCCTGGCCAACATTACGCACGAGGCTGAAGAAGGAGGTCGCATCGACCCGGTACTTGGCTGCGATCGTCGCGAAGGCGAGCGTGTTGAGCGGGATGAAGACGAACCCCATGCCGACGCCCTGCAGCAGCCCCGAGATCATGATCGGCCCCGTGCCCATGACGATGTCGAACTCGGTCATCATGTAGAGCGAGTAGCCCATCAGCAGCGTGCCGAAGAAGACGAGGAGCCGGGGGTCGTACTTGGAAACGAGCCGTCCCACCAGCATCATCGAGACCATGGTGCCGATGCCGCGTGGACCCATGATGAGGCCGGTCTCGATCACCGGAAAGCCCATGAGGTTCTGCAGCATCGGCGGCAGCAGGGCGAGGCCGGAAAAAAGCGAGATGCCGATGACGAAGATCATCACGAGGCCGGTGGCGAAGTTCCGGTCCCGGAACATCCCCAGATCGACAAAGGGATTTTCGGCGGTCCAGCAGTGGACGATGAACACCCACACGCCCGAAATGGCGAGGATGAGATAGGTCCAGATCTCCATCGACTCGAACCAGCCCACCGACTGGCCGCGGTCGAGCAGCAGCTGCATCGAGGCGACCGCGAGCGCCAGCATGCCGAAGCCGAAGAAATCGAAAGGCCGGAGCTTGCGCTCGCTCTTGGGCATCAGTGCCAGCAACATGAAGAGGGCAAGGGCGCCGACCGGCAGGTTCACGAGGAACACGGCGCGCCAGTTGAAGGTCTCGGTAAGCCAGCCGCCCAGCGTCGGGCCGATAATGGGGCCGATCATGATGCCGGCGCCGAAGATCGCCATCGCCTGGCCGAGCTTTTCGCGCGGGTTGATGTCCATCATTGTCGCCTGCGCCAGCGGCGCCAGCACGGCGCCGCAGATGCCCTGGATGACGCGGAAGAGAACCATCTGCTCGAGGCTGGTGGCGATGCCGCAGAGCAGCGATGCGGCGGTGAAGCCGGTCACGGCAAAGACCAGCAGTTCCTTGCGCCCAAAACGGTCGGCGAACCAGCCGGTGAGCGGCGTCGCGATGGCCGAGGCGACGATGTAGCTCGTCAGCACCCAGTTGATCTCGTCCTGGCTGGCGCCGAGGCTCGAGCGCATATGGGGCAGGGCGACATTGGCGATCGTCGTGTCGAGCACCTGCATCACCATGGCCATCATGATCGCCGCGGTGAGCAGGCCCTTGTTCCTGACGACGACGGCCGGGCCCGAACTGGCCGGGGCAGCAGTGGCAGCGGCGGCAGACATGGCTAGAGCGCCTTCGCCTCGGGCTTGGTGTCGACGCTCACCACCGAGCTCATGCCGGCGCGCAATGGCTCGCCTTCGGCGCTGTCGACGCGGATGACCACGGGGATGCGCTGGGTCACCTTCACCCAGTTGCCGGTGGCGTTCTGCGCCGGAATCAGCGCGAACTCCGCGCCGGTGGCGGCACCGATGGATTCCACGTGGCCCTCGAGCTTGACACCGGGGAAGGCGTCGACGCTGATCTCGGCCGGCATGCCCGCCCGCAACGTGGCCAACTGCGTTTCCTTGAAGTTGGCCTCGATCCACACATTGCCGCTCTCGACCAAGGTGGCGATGGTCGAGCCGGTGGCGATGAACTGACCGACATTGAGGCTCGCCACCTGGCTGACGACACCGTCGGCGGGAGCCACGACCTTGGTGTGGTCGAGATTGCGCCGGGCATTGTCGAGCGCCGCGAGGGCGGCACGGATGGCAGGATGGTCGTCAGTCGCGATCTCGGGGTTGCCGGCCAGTGCGGCCGTCGCGCTGGCGACGTCCTGCCGCGCCAGCGAGACCGTCGACTGGGCCGTCTGCAGCGCCAGCCGCAGATCATCGAGGGTGGCTTCGGCGTTGACGCCCTGGCTCACGAGGTCCTGCTTGCGGTCGAACTCCTTCTGCCGGAGGTCGAGCGTCGCCTGCGCGTTGTCGAGCTTGGCCTTGGCCGTGCCATAGGCGACGCGGAGTTGCTCGACATTCACGCGCGCCGAGGCGAGGGCGGCCTGTGCCTGCTCGAGCGCGATGCGATAGGGCTCGGGATCGATGGCGAAGAGCTGCTCGCCCTTCTTGACCACCTGGTTGTCGGCGACTGCGACGGAAACGATGCGCCCGGCGACGTCGGACGAGATCGAGACCTTGGGCTGGTGCACATAGGCGTTGTCGGTTTCGACATAACGCCCGCCGGTGAGGAAGAAATAAGCGCCGCCCGCGACGAGCACCGCGGGGACCGAGAACATGAGGGCGAGCCGACGACCCGAGCGCTTCTTCTGGACAGGAGCCACAGGCGTCACCGGCGCACCCGCAGCCGCCTCGGCAACAGTGGTTTCGACCGGCTGCGCTTCGCCAGGCGCGGGCCTTTTCAACGGAGCATTCATTATGCTGGTTCCTTCTCGGCCGGCTGGCCGCTGAGATTTTCGCGCATGCGTGAGAGGGCGCTGACGACCACGTCCTGGTCGGCCTTGCTGATCCCGGCGACCGCGGCTTCGTACATGGCAAGCCCGACCGTGCGGGCTGTTTCGAACAGGGCCTCGCCCTCGGCGGTGAGCCGGGCGAGCTTGGCGCGGCTGT
This sequence comes from Devosia sp., assembly GCA_036568845.1. Lineage (GTDB taxonomy): Bacteria > Pseudomonadota > Alphaproteobacteria > Rhizobiales > Devosiaceae > Devosia_A. The sequence continues at coordinate 19,270 of DATCRS010000468.1, forward strand.
CCGCCGGGTCGGGGAAGCGCTCGAGCAGCCCGCGCTTTTCCAACCGGTTGAGGATGCCCGACATGGTCATGGGG
>DATCRS010000469.1:0-10581 GCA_036568845.1 Devosia sp.
GGTGGTGAGGATGGCGACGGTGGACGCGCCGAGCAGTGTCCAGAGGATCACGGTCTCGACCTGGTTGCGGGCCCGCAGCCTGAGCTGGATGCGCGAGAGCGCATAGGCGACGCCACCCAGCGCGAGCACGATCGAGAGCACGGCCCCGATGGTACGGGCCAGACCTTCCTGCTGGTTGGAGGCGAGGCCGAGGCCGATCATGTAGTCCTTCGCCTCGCCGGCGACGTTGATGCCACGGGCCGAGGCAAGCGGACGCAGCTCCTCAATGGTGCGCGGTGCGGTCGCTTCGTTGACGCCGAGCGCCGACAGCGTGTCGGCGACGTTGTGCACCATGCCGATGACGAGGCTCTGGTTGCCGGTGTCCGGCGGCAGATTGGCGTGGATGTTCTGCTCGACCAGATAGTTGGCGCCGGCCGACCAGATCAGCAGCAGGATCAAGGCGGGGACGGTGGCGAAGATGAAGACCAGCCAGCCGTGGTAGCGCGGCAGCGAGTGCGCGAAGAGCTTGTTGGCGGACGGCTGGGCATGCCGGTCGTTGCGGCCGGCAAGGGCCGCGGCACTCTGGGCCTCGGCGCGCTGGGCGCCGAGAAAATAGCCGATGGCGCCGATGCAGAGGATGATCGTCAGGACCCAGAATGCGGACATGATGTTCCCTAGCGTTGGCTGGCCGTATCCGGCTGTCGTCGGGGGCGGGTCCCGTGGGACCCGCCGAAGATCGCGGCCCGAAGGCTGCTTACATCGAGGTGCCGGCTTCGAAGGCGGCGCGGATCTCTTCGCGCTCGGCATCGGGAGCCGAAACGAGGCCGTACTGGGCGAGCGGGGAGTCCGGTCCGATCATGTCGTCGGAGAGGAAGAACTCGACATATTCCTTGAGGCCCGGGATGACGCCGAGATGGGCGGTCTTGACGTAGAAGAAGAGCGGACGCGAGACCGGATATTCACCCGACGAGATAGTCTCGACCGAGGGAGTGACGCCGTTCACGGTGGCGACCTTCAGCTTGTCGGCATTGTTCTCGTAGAAGGCGAGGCCGAAGACGCCGACGCCGGTCTTGTTGGAGTCGATGCGGGCCAGGGTCTCGGTGTAGTCGCCATCGATATCGACGGCGCGGCCGTCCTTGCGGACCGCGTGGCAGGTCTTGGCAACGGCGTCATCGGCGACGCCGGCGGCCTTGAGGGCGTCCTTGTCGCAGCCGGCTTCGAGAACCTTGGTCTCGAACACTTCACGGGTGCCGTGCTTCTCGCCGGGGATGTAGGCGGCGATGTCCCAGTCCGGGAAGGCCGGGTTCACTTCGTTCCACTTGGTGTTGGGATTGTCGACCAGCTTGCCGTCGACGACCAGCTGGGCGGCCAGGGCCTTGTAGATGTCGGCCGGCGCGATGGCGAAGTCGGGACCATTGATGTCGGTGGCAAAGACGATGCCGTCATAGCCGATCTTGACTTCCTGCACGTCGGCGACGCCGTTGGCCTTGCAGGTATCGAGCTCCTCAGCTTTCATCTTGCGCGACGAGTTGGCGATGTCGATCTTGTCTTCGCCCACGCCTTCGCAGAACTGCTTGATGCCGGCGCCCGAACCACCGGACTCGACGACCGGGGTCTTGAACTCCGGATAAGTCTCGCCGAAGGCTTCGGCGACGATCTTGGCATAGGGCAGGACGGTGGAGGAGCCGGCAACCTGGATCTGGTCGCGGGCGACGGCAGCGCTGGTCAGCGCGAGGATCGCGGCGCTCGCATAGAGTGCAATTTTCATGGTGTATCCCTTTCGGACAGGAGGGGTCGATACCCGGTCAGCGGACCCCGGGCCGAACCCCGGTCGCTCTCGACGGGCGGACCCTATTCGCCGTAGCCCGCATGTTTTATGACACTCGGGCGACATATTTGTGACGTGTTAACTTGCTGATCTTGCGTGGTTTTCTTGCGCCAACCGAACGTCACAGGTGTGGAATGACACAAAAGCCTAGCGCGGCAGGAGAACCTCGACCCGAGTCCCTTCACCGGGACGGCTCTTGATCGAGAGCCCACCGTGATGGCGGGCGACGATGTGCTTCACGATGGCTAGTCCCAGCCCCGTCCCCTTCTTCTGCCGGCTGGATTCGGCATCCACACGGTAGAAGCGCTCGGTGAGGCGCGGGACGTGTTCGGCCTCGACGCCGACGCCGTAGTCGGTGACGGTGACCAGCCAGGAGTAGCTGGAGCTATTGGCGACCGGGGCGAGCGCGACATCGACCTTGCCGCCGTCGCCGCCGTACTTCACCGCGTTCTCGAGGAGATTTTCGAACACCTCGTAGAGCTCGTCGCGATCGCCGGTGGTGATCGCCTCGCGCTCGGGAAGCTGCAGCGTCACCTCGACATTGGCCTCGTCGGCCTGAGTTTGCAGCCCTTCCCTCACTTCGCGCAGCAGCGTTGCGACATCCACCTTGGCGGTCGGGCGCATGTGCTGGCGCATCTCGATGCGCGAGAGTGAGAGCAGGTCGTCGATGAGCTTGCTCATCCGCCCCGCCTGGTTCCGCATGATGCCGAGGAACTTTTCGCGGTTGGCTTCGTCGCGGGCGGCCGGTCCGAGCAGCGTATCGATAAAGCCGATGAGCGAGGTCAGCGGGGTGCGCAGCTCGTGGCTGACATTGGCGACGAAGTCAGTGCGCATGGAATCGAGCCGCCGCTGGTCGGTGAGGCTCTGCAGTGTGACCACGAGGATGCCCTCCTCGCCGGCCGAGCGGGCGATCGAGACCTTGTGCCAGGTTTCGTTGGGCACCGTCTGGTGCAGTTCCACCATCTGCGGCTTGCCCGAGCGGCGCACCGCCTCGATGGCGCTCAGCATGGCCGGCGAGCGCATGGAAAAGGCGATCGGGTTGCCTTCGATCAGGGTGGGGAATTGCTGCACGGCCGCGGGGTTGCGATGCACGATGGCCGAGCGGCGGTCGAGGATGAGGCACGGGTCGGGCAGCGCGTCTGCGACGTCGCGAATGGCATGGTCGCGGATCGCGTCGCCGGCTTCGCCACCCACGGCGCTGGGATTGATGATCTCGACTGCACCGGGCATCAGCGCGGCGACGATGGCGACCAGTGCGAAGGCACCAAGCGCCGGCAGAATGGCGAGGTGCCCGAGCCCGACGAGGCCGATGAAGACGATCAGGATGGAGAGCAGCAGCGTCACGCGGTCGGCGAGCCGCTTGCCGACGCGGCCAAAGACCTCCGCTCCGCGCCTTGGCTGGACTTCGATGCTCATGGACGTTCCGCCCTCACCCGGCGACGATTCGCGGCGCTTGCATCATAGCGGCCTTCATAGCACGTTCATGACAGTGCAGGAGGCAGCGTAAATGGCCGATATCAACGAGAAATTCGACCTCGATAACCCGAAGCTGCCGAAATCGATCAAGCGGGGGGCCCTCGCGTCCGGCGGGTACCCCTACGGCGAAAAGCTGGAAAAAGACGACTACAAGGACCAGTTGCTGGGGGCCCAGCAGCAGCTGGCACGCTTCCAGGAGCACATGGCCAAGCACGGCGAGCGGGTGGTGATGGTCTTCGAAGGCCGCGACGCCGCCGGCAAGGGCGGCGCGATTGCCGCTTACCTCGAGGAGCTCAATCCCCGCTTCAACATGAGCGTGGCGCTGCCCAAGCCGAGCGACCGCGAGCGCACCCAATGGTACTTCCAGCGCTATGTCGACTGGCTGCCCGCCGCCGGCGAGCAGGTGCTGTTCGACCGCAGCTGGTACAACCGCGCGGGAGTCGAGCCGGTGATGGGTTTCTGTACGCCCGAGGAGACCGAGCACTTCCTCAAGGTCGTGCCGCTGTTCGAGCAGCAGCTCATCGACGACGGCGTCCACCTCTTCAAATTCTGGCTCAGCATCGGCCGCGAGATGCAGATGAAACGCTTCCACGACCGTCGTCACGATGTGCTCAAGCGCTGGAAGTTGTCGCCGGTCGATCTCGAGGCGCTCGCCCGGTTCGATGCCTATACCGAAGCGCGCAACCGCATGCTGGAACGGACGAGCACCGCGATCGCGCCCTGGACGGTGGTGCTCGCCAACGACAAGCGGCGCACGCGCGTCAACGTCATCCGCTCGGTGCTGCACAAGCTCGACTACGAGGGCAAGGACGAGAAGGCGCTGGGGCCAATCGACGAGAAGATCGTGCTATCGGCGGGCGAGTTCCTGGAGACGCATGCGGGGGAGTGAGGGGCACGCCCTCGTGGGTCACCGCATGTGCCCCCATCTCGGTGTCAGCGGGTGGGCGGACAATGGAGAAAGAACCGCCCCATCTCCCCTTCACCTTTTGACCTTTTGGTCGAAAATCCTCACAGCCCCCTTTGACTTCGGCCCGAAAAGTCATTCAACTGTCATATCTTGAGGGACAGCCAGGCCGGCGCGCTGCGCCGGTGTGGGGGCGAAATGATTGGGACCGAGGCAGGCGTCCGCAACGATGCGGATCCCCTTCCGCCAGTGGTGACCATCAATGCCGCGGGGGCATCACCGTTCCTGCTTGTCTGCGATCATGCCAGCAACCGAATTCCACCGCGCTACGGCGATCTGGGCCTGTTGCCGCATCAGCGCCTGATGCATATCGCGTGGGATCCGGGTGCGCTGGCCGTTGCCATCCGGCTCTCCGGCCTCCTCGACGCGCCGCTGATCCACTCCACCGTCAGCCGCCTCATCATCGACTGCAACCGCGACCATGACGCGATCGACCTGATCCCGGTCATCTCGGAGCGCACCGAAATCCCGGCCAATATCGGGCTATCCCAGGCCGAGCGCGACTTCCGCATCGCCAGCTACCATCAGCCGTTTCACGTCGCGATCGAGTCGGCGATAGAGGAGCGGTTGCAGGCGGGCATGGAAACCATCCTCGTCACCGTCCACTCGTTCACCCCGACCTACAAAGATGTGGTGCGGCCGTGGCCGATCGGGCTCATCCATGGCGTCGAGGAGCGGTTCAGCCACGCCCTGCTCGCCGCATTGCAGGCCGAGGATCCCGAGCTCAACGTGGGCTGGAACCAGCCCTATTCGGCGCGCAATGGCGTCACCTACACGCTAGAGCACCACGGCGACGGCCGCGGGCTCGACTGCACCATGATCGAAATCCGTCACGACGAAATCCTCGAACCCGCCGGCATCGACCTCTGGGCCGACCGGCTGGCCCGGACGCTGGAACGCGCAAGAGGGGCGCTCGCCGGCCTGCCGGGATCCTTAGGCCAACAGACTGCATCACAACCAGGAGGCAGAAATGGTTGACGTGCCGAACACGGGGGCTACGGGCGGCGTGAAATACGCCACCCGCGACAAGGACTATTTCGAAAAGCGTGGCCTGCAGCGATATGCGGGTGTGTGGAGTCTCTGGGCGCTCGGCGTCGGCGCGGTGATCTCGGGCCATTTCTCGGGCTGGAATGGCGGCCTGCTGCAGGGCGGCTGGGGCGGCATGTTCATTGCCACCATCCTCATCGCCATCATGTATCTCGGTCTCACCTTCGCCATCGCCGAGATGAGCCCGGCGCTGCCGCATACGGGAGCGGCCTATTCCTTCGCTCGAACCTCGATGGGGCCCTGGGGCGGCTTCATCACCGGGCTCGCAGAGAATGTCGAATATGTGCTCACGCCGGCGGTGATCGTCTTCTTCATCGGGTCGTATCTCACCGGGATATTCGAGACGCCGGCGGCGTTCCAACCAGTCTGGTGGGTTGTCGCCTATGCCATCTTCCTCGCGCTCAACATCTGGGGCGTGGCGCTGAGCTTCCGGGTGACGCTGGTAGTGACGCTCGCGGCGCTCGCCTGCCTCGCGGTGTTCTGGATCTCGGCGCTGCCGAACATGGACTTCAGCCGTTGGGCCCTCAATGTCGGCCCCGGCGGGACGGAGCTCCCCGAGGGGAGCGGCCCGTTCCTGCCGAACGGCATCGGTGGCGCACTGGCCGCCCTGCCCTTTGCGGTGTGGCTGTTCCTCGCCATCGAACAGCTACCACTGGCAGCCGAAGAGTCCGTCGATCCCAAGCGGGACATGCCGCGGGGGATCATCGCCGGCATCGCCACGCTGATCTTTTCGGCCTTCATGATCCTGACCCTCAACCCGTCGGTGAACGGGGTGGGATCGTTTGCCCTGGGCTCATCGGGTGAACCACTGCTCGACGGCTTCAAGGCCATCTATGGCGAGGGCATCGCCAAGGGCCTGGCCCTGGTGGCGGTGATCGGGCTCATCGCCTCGTTCCACACCATCATCTACGCGCAGGGTCGGCAGATCTATTCGCTGAGCCGGGCGGGCTATTTTCCCACCTTCCTCAGCGTGACGCACGGCACCCGTAAGACCCCGCATATCGCCATGATCGCCGGGTCGGGTCTCGGCCTCGCGGTGATCTTGGTGCTCTGGTACCTGCTCGGCGCTGAAAGCGGCGGCGCGGCGATCGGCTTCACCCTGCTCAACATGGCGGTGTTCGGGGCGATGCTCTCCTATATCGCCCAGGCGGTGAGCTTCATCCTCTTGCGGCGAAACCAGCCCAATATCGACCGGCCGTTCCGCAACCCGCTCGGCGTACCGGGAGCGGTGGTGACGATCGTCATCGCGCTGGTGACGCTCTACTACCAGATCGTCGACCCGGTCTATCAGCAGGGCATCTTCTGGGTGGCGGTGTGGTTCGCGGTGCTCATCGCTTATTTCGCGCTGGTCGGCCGGCACAAGCTCATCCTCTCACCCGAGGAAGAGTTCGCGCTGGAGCACGCCAAGAAGGACTAGAGGTCTCCCGTGACTTTCGGGTCGCGGCGACTGCCGCGGCCCTTCCCAACACCCGCTAAGTCAGGAGTTCGGCCGATGGCCGCCTATTCGCTCGATCAGCTCAAGGCCGATGTCGCGGCCGGCACCATCGACACCGTGCTCGTCGCCTTTCCCGATATGCAGGGACGGCTCATCGGCAAGCGCTTCCAGGCCGAGTTCTTCCTCGAGGGAGCGATCGACGAGACGCATGGCTGCGACTACCTCCTCGCCAACGACATCGACATGGAACCGGTACCCGGCTACGAAGCCGCCAACTGGGCACGCGGCTATGGCGATTTCGTCATGAAGCCGGACGTCGATACGTTGATGAAGGCGGCCTGGCTCGAGGGCACGGCGATCATCCTCGCCGACCTCGTCGACCATCACCACCACGAGCCGATCCCGCATTCGCCGCGTGCCATCCTCAAGGGGCAACTGGCCAGGCTCGAGAAACTGGGACTGACGGCAAACTTCGCCTCGGAACTCGAGTTCTATCTCTTCGACGAGGGTTTTCGCTCCGCCTGGGATAAGGGCTACCGGAATCTTACGACCGCCGGCTACTACATTGAGGACTATCACATCTTCCAGACCACCAAGGAGGAAGGTGTGATGCGGGCGGTGCGGCGGCAGTTGCAGGCCTCGGGCATCCCGGTCGAGAATTCCAAGGGCGAATGGGGGCCGGGGCAGGAGGAAATCAATGTCCGCTATGCCGATGCGCTCACCATGGCCGACCGGCACGTGGTGCTGAAGAACGCGGTCAAGGAGATTGCGCACCTGCAGGGCAAGGCCGTGACCTTCATGGCCAAATGGGACTACGGGCTCGCCGGATCATCGAGCCACATCCACATGTCGCTGGCCAACAGGAAGGGCAACGCCTTCGTCGACGGCAAGGACGCGCTCGGGATGTCAGAGATGATGAAGAGCTATGTCGCGGGGCTTTTGACCTATGCCCACGACATCACCTATTTCCTCGCCCCATACATCAACAGCTACAAGCGCTTCCAGGCAGGTACCTTTGCGCCGACCAAGGCGATCTGGAGCCGCGACAACCGCACCGCCGGCTTCCGCCTCTGCGGTGAAAACACCAAAGGCGTCCGTATCGAGTGCCGCATCGGCGGAGCCGATCTCAACCCCTATCTCGCCTTCGCCGCCCTGATCGCGGCTGGACTCAAGGGTATCGAGGACAAGCTGACGCTGGAGGCGCCCTATTCCGGCGACGCCTATCTCGGCAAGAAGCTGCGCGAAGTGCCGAAGACCCTGCGCGGCGCGCTCGACGCGCTGCGGAAGTCGAAGATGCTGAAGGAAGCATTCGGCGAGCAGGTCGTCTCGCACTACCTCCATACCGGCGAGTGGGAGCAGTTCGAATATGACCGCCGCGTCACCGACTGGGAGTTGAAGCGCGGGTTCGAGCGGAGTTAGTAACTTACTATTGGCTTTGATGTCCCGACTTGGTAGAATAGTGTCATGTTCGAAACCGAGGGCACAAAGTACCATCCTTTGTTTGAGCACCTGCTCTTTGGCGGTCATGGGCAGGTGACAATGACGTTTGCCGAAATCGCCGCTGTCATCGAAGCAAAGCTTCCTCGTTCCGCCTTTAACCGGGAGGAATGGTGGAGCAACAGCCCGAATGGACACAGTCAGGCACGCGCCTGGATGCGCGCCGGCTACCGCACCTCCGGGGTGGACCTTCGGGCGCAGCGGGTGACATTCACGCTGGATGGCTGGCCGGAAGGATATGCTCGAGGGAACGTCCTGAGCAGGGCGATAGCGGGCGGTTTGAATGAACCGGCGCAGAGGGCCTTTCAGCCTGCCGGCACGCCTGATGCACCCCTCGACCACCCGCTGTTCGGCATCTGGGAAGGAAAAGTGACGCTCGTCCCTGGCTATGATTACACTAAGCCTGCGTTCGACCCAGCCGAAGCCGATGGCCACTAGGCTTCTGCTTGATACCTGCGCGATCATTTGGACAGCGCTGCGCGAGCCAATCAAGAACGAGGCAAGGCAAGCCTTGCGAGAGGCATGGGAGATGGGGCTTGGCGTAAGCGTATCGCCCATTTCTGCCTGGGAACTGGGGCTGCTGACCGCGAAAGGAAAATTGTCCGCAACGCAGTCAGCGGCCGCAATCTTTGGTGACGTGCTCGCGAGGCCGGGCATCCGGGTCGAGGCACTGACACCAACCCTGCTGATCGATGCATCCTTCCTCCCGGGGAAGCTGCATCGCGATCCAGCCGACCGCATCCTGATCGCAACCGCGCGTGCTCTTGACCTGACGCTCGTCACGCGCGACGAGGCTATTCTGGACTACGCTGCACAGGGTCACGTTCGCACCCTGACCTGCTGAGCAAGGGAAATGCTATGACCGAGACCGTGCGCATCGTGTCGCCCATTGACGGGCGGGTTTATGCAGAGCGGAAGGTGGCGACCGGCGCCGAGATCGACGCGGCGGTGACCCGGGCCAAGCACGCCGAGAAGGCGTGGCGCGAAGTTACCGTGGGCGAGCGCGCCAAGTTCCTCGAGCATTTCGTCGATGCTCTCTTGGGCAAGAACGACGAGATCGTGCCGGAGCTTGCCTGGCAAATGGGCCGGCCGGTGCGCTTCGGCGGCGAGAGGCGCGGGGTCGAAGAGCGCTCGCGCTACATGATCTCCATTGCCGAAGAGAGCCTCAAACCAAGCGTGAAGACCGACAAGGAGGGCTTCACCCGCTACATCGCACGGGAGCCGCTGGGCACCGTGATGGTGATCGCGCCTTGGAACTACCCATACCTTACGGCCATCAACACGATCGTGCCGGCGCTGATGGCGGGCAACTCGGTGATCCTCAAGCATGCCAGCCAGACCCTCTTGGTCGGTGAGCGCTTCGCCGAGGCGATGAAGACCGCCGGTCTGCCGGACGGTCTGTTCCAGAACCTGGTGCTCAACCACGAGGATACCGAAAAGCTGATCGGCTCGGGCCGCATCGACCACATCAACTTCACCGGTTCGGTGGAAGGTGGGCGCCGCGTGGAGCGGGCCGCGGCCGGCACGTTCGCGACGCTGGGGCTCGAGCTCGGCGGCAAGGATCCAGCCTATGTCCGGCCCGACGTCAAGCTCGACCATGCGATCGAGAACCTTGTCGATGGCGCCTTCTACAATTCCGGCCAGGCCTGCTGCGGCATCGAGCGGCTCTATGTGCATGCCGACGTTTACGACCAGTTCGTCGACGGTTTTGTCGAGGCGGCGCGTGGCTGGAAGCTGGGCAACCCGCTCGACCCGGAAACCATGGTCGGACCGATGGCGCAGTCCCGTTTCGCCGATGTTGTGCGCGGCCAGACCATGGAAGCGCTGCGCAAGGGCGCAAAATCGCATCTCAACTGGAAGCACGACCTCGACGAGGAGAGCTCGCCCTACCTCGCGCCGGAAGTGCTGACCAACGTCAACCACCAGATGGCAGTGATGCGCGAGGAGAGCTTTGGTCCGGTGGTCGGCATCATGAAGGTCGCCGACGACGCCGAAGCGATCACGCTGATGAACGACAGCCCCTATGGCCTCACCGCATCGATCTGGACCCAGGATATCGACGCGGCCGCCAGGATTGGCGCCAGGGTGGAGACCGGAACGGTGTTCGCCAACCGCTGCGATTATCTCGACCCGGCCCTGGTCTGGACCGGCGTCAAGGACACCGGCAAGGGCGGCGCGCTGAGCGAAATCGGCTACGCCAACCTGACGCAGCCCAAGAGCTATCACCTGCGGCACGTTTGAGGCCCGGGTGCACCAGAGGAAATCATGACCAAGGCCAACTGGAACTACCCGACCGCGGTGCGCTTCGGCGCGGGGCGTATCGCCGAGTTGCCTGCGGCGCTCGCCACGGCGGGG
>DATCRS010000470.1:0-3613 GCA_036568845.1 Devosia sp.
TGGTCTTGTAGCGGTTTTCCATCTGCCAGGACTGCGCCGCGCCCTTGGAGATGGTTTCGATCACCGCCGCGACGTCGAGGCCGCTCTTCTTGGCGAAGTGGATACCCTCGGACAGACCCTGCACGAGGCCGGCGATGCAGATCTGGTTGACCATCTTGGTCAGCTGGCCGCTTCCGGCGGGCCCGAGCAGTTTGCACATCCGTGCATAGGCGCCAGTGATAACTGGCTCGGCGCCGGCATAGACATCTTGCGCGCCGCCGCACATCACGGTCAGCACGCCGTTTTCGGCGCCGGCCTGGCCGCCGGAGACGGGGGCGTCGATGAACTTGAAGCCGGCCTTGGTCGCGGCGGCATCGAGTTCGCGCGCGACTTCGGCGGAGGCGGTGGTGTGGTCGACGAAGGTCGCGCCCTTCTTCATGCCGGCAAACGCGCCGTCGGGGCCGATCGTGACCGCGCGCAGATCATTGTCATTGCCGACGCAGCACATCACGAAGTCCTGGCTCTCGGCTGCGGCCTTCGGGGTCGGTGCCGTCCTGCCGCCGAACTTGTCCGCCCACTCTTTCGCCTTGGTGGCGGTGCGGTTGTAGACGGTGACCTCATGGCCCCCTTTTTTCACGAGGTGTCCGGCCATCGGGAAGCCCATCACGCCGAGACCGAGGAAAGCGACTTTAGCCATATGTGTGTCCGTAGCTTGAGTTTTACGGTTGCAGCCGGGCGAGGGTCGCCAGCCGGGGTCCTTGAGGTTCCGCCCGAGGGCGGCCGGGCGCACCATAAACCCTTAAGGGCTGAGGGCAACGGCTTCGTTTGGCCGCCCCCTGTGCTAGGATGGCAAAACTAAAGGACTTCAAAACAAGGGAGCGAAACAATGGGCGGCGTGAGCGTTGGCGTGCTCGATCATTTCAACATCCGGACCCGGAATCTGGCCGAGACGGTCCGCTTCTATGAGGACGTGCTGGGCCTCGAAAAAGGACCCCGGCCGAATTTCGCCTTCCCCGGTGCCTGGATGTACAGCGAGGGCAAGCCCGTGGTGCACCTCGTCGATATTTCCCCGACTTCTGAGCCGCAAAAGCCGGATTCCGGCGTGGTCCACCACGTTGCCTTCGCCAGCGTTGGCTTCGACGGCATGAAGCAGCGGCTCGCCGCCAAAGGCATGACATTCGACTCCCGCCAGGTGCCCGGCGGCGAGCTCTGGCAGATATTCGTCCACGACCCCAACGGGGTCATGATCGAGCTCAATTACGAGGCGGCGAAGGAGCAGGGGGCAGCAGCCCCGGCCGAGATGGCTGACGATATCGGCAGGCAGTAGCCTTTTGGCCGTTTCCGCTCTAATGGGGCATCCTGAACTTCTAGGAGATGCGCTTTGAGCGTGACGCAGCAACAGGTCCTCGACAGCCTCGCCAAGATCAAGTCGCCCCGCGGGGTCGCGCTCACCAATGCCAATGTGCTGAGCGTGATCAGCGCCTCCGACGGCAAGGTGTTCTTCTCGATCAACGTCGATGCCGCCGAGGCGCGGGCCTGGGAATCGGTCCGGGCCGAGGCTGAGGCCGCCGTGCGGGCCATTCCCGGCGTCACCACCGTGATGGTCGCCCTGACCGCCGAGCGCAAAGCTGGCAGCACGCCGCCGCCAGCCCCGCAGCCGAGCCGTGGCGCACCAGGCGTGCAGCCGGTCCACGCTCACAAGCCGCCGCCGCAGGGCGGCGCACAATCGCCGATGGCGCGGCAGTCCGAGATTCCGGGCGTGTCAGCCGTGATCGCGGTCGCCTCCGGCAAGGGCGGCGTCGGCAAGTCGACCACTGCGCTCAACCTGGCGCTCGGCTTGCGCGACCTCGGTCTCAAGGTCGGGCTGCTCGATGCCGACATTTACGGTCCCTCTGTGCCGCGGCTCACCGGCCTGCACGAGAAGCCGGAGCTGGACGGCGAGCGCAAGATGATTCCGCTGCGGCGCTTCGGCCTCGCCATCATGTCGATCGGCTTCCTGGTCGAGGAAGAGACCGCGATGATCTGGCGCGGCCCGATGGTGATGTCGGCGGTGACGCAGATGCTGCGCGACGTCGCATGGGGCACGCTCGACGTGCTCGTCGTCGACATGCCGCCGGGCACGGGCGATGCGCAGCTCACGCTGGCGCAGAACGTGCCGCTGAAGGGCGCTGTGATCGTCTCGACACCGCAAGACCTGTCGCTGATCGACGCGCGGCGGGGGCTTGCCATGTTCAAGAAGGTCAACGTGCCCGTGCTCGGCATCGTCGAGAACATGAGCTACTTCCAGTGCCCGCATTGCGGCACGAAATCCGACATCTTCGGCCATGGCGGCGCGCGCCACGAGGCCGAGAAGCTCGGAGTACCGTTCCTCGGCGAGATCCCGCTGCACATGGCGATTCGCACCACATCCGACGCCGGCAATCCCGTCGTCGACAGCGAGCCTGATGGGCCCCATGCGGCGATCTATCGCGCCATCGCGGGACAGGTTCGCGACCAGCTCAAGGGGGCGGTTTCCGCAGCCTGAGCCTGATGTCTGGGGACATGCGACTTTCGTCGCCCCCTGTCATGCCAATGTCGCGTTCCGTGGCAAGGGCTTCCGTGTTAAACGCCACGGCACAAAGCCCCCCTTCGGTTCGACGCGGAAATCGCCTCGCCGGAATGACGGCAACAAAGAGGAAGTTCGGGGACACGCCCCAGCAAGGAGAGACCTGAAGATGAAGCGTCGTGATTTTCTGAAAGTGTCGGCAGCAGGCGCGGCGGCATCCGCTGCGGTAGCCTCGCCGGCGATTGCGCAGTCCTCGCCCGAGATCAAGTGGCGCATGACGTCCAGCTTCCCGAAGTCGCTCGACACGATCTATGGCGGCGGCGAGCAGGTGGCGAAGTACGTCGCCGAGATGACCGACAACAAGTTCCAGATCCAGGTGTTCGCTGCCGGCGAAATCGTTCCCGGCCTGCAGGCGCTCGATGCGACCTCGAACGGCACGGTCGACATGTGCCACACCGTCTCCTACTACTATGTCGGCAAGGACCCGACCTGGGCGATCTACGCCTCGGTGCCGTTCGGCCTCAACGCACGCCAGCAGAACTCCTGGTGGTACCAGGGCGGCGGCCAGGAGCTCGGCAACGAGTTCTTCAAGAAGTCGAACGTGATCGGCTTTGCCTGCGGCAACACCGGCACCCAGATGGGCGGCTGGTTCCGCAAGGAGATCAAGACCGTTGCCGATCTCTCCGGCCTGAAATTCCGCATCGGCGGCATCGCCGGCCAGGTGCTTCAGAAGGTCGGCGTGGTGCCGCAGCAACTCGCCGGCGGCGACATCTATCCGGCGCTCGAGAAGGGCACCATCGACGCGGCCGAGTGGGTCGGCCCCTACGATGACGAGAAGCTCGGCTTCGCCAAGGTCGCCAAGTACTACTATTATCCGGGCTTCTGGGAAGGCGGTCCGACCGTCCACGCCTTCGCCAACCTGGAGAAGTGGAATTCGCTGCCGAAGAACTACCAGGCGATCCTCGCCAACGCGACCGCCCATGCCAACACTTGGATGGCTGCGCGTTACGACATGCAGAACCCGGCCGCACTGAAGCGCCTGGTCGCCGGCGGCACCCAGCTTCGCCCGTTCACCAACGAGGTGCTGGA
>DATCRS010000471.1:0-6671 GCA_036568845.1 Devosia sp.
GTCCCGATGGGCTACAGCGACGGAAAGATTCCCGCCGGCATCACGTTCATGGGTCTGCCGTATTCCGAGCCGACTCTCTTCAAGCTCGGCTACGCCTATGAACAGGCCACCAAGCACCGCCGTCCGCCGGAGACCACACCGGCGCTCACCGCGAAGTAAGCGCTGCGCTTCCGCCATGAAACGACTCTTCGTCCACTGGTTCGCGCTGGCGCTGGTCATCGCGCCCTCCGTGGTGTGCGCCAAAACTTTCGACCTGGCCACGGCCACGATCGCCGACATCAACGACGCGTTCGACGCGGGCGCCCTGACCTCCGAAAAGCTCCTGCAGCTGTACCTCGCGCGCATCGAGGCCTACGACAAGCAGGGCCCGAAGGTGAATTGCGTGATCACACTGAACCCGAATGCGCTCGCCGAGGCCCGCGCCCTCGACGCCGAGCGCAAGGCCAAGGGTCCGCGCTCGCCGCTGCACGGCATTCCGATTGTCCTGAAGGATCTCATCGATGTCGCCGGGCTTCCGACGACCGCGGGATTTGTTCCTTTCGGCGCGCCGGTGCCGACACGCGATGCCACCATCGTGGCCCGCATGCACGCGGCGGGGGCGATCATCCTCGCCAAGGTTTCCACGACCAACTGGTTCGGCCTCGGCTTCAAGGACACCCATCCCATCGGCGAGAGTCTCAATCCGTACAACCTCTCGTTGTCGCCGGGTGGCTCGAGCAACGGGCCGGGCGTCGCCATGGCCTGCTACTTCGCCACGCTCGGCGTCGGCACCGATACCAGCGTGTCCGTGCAAAGTCCGTCGTCCAACTGCAGCGTGGTCGGTCTCGTCGGCACCTACGGCATGGTCAGCCGCGCCGGCATCGTGCCGCGCGGCGCCACCCAGGATCGCGCCGGACCGATGGGCCGCAGCGTCTACGACGTGGCGACGCTGTTCTCGATCATCTCCGGTTGGGACGCCGAGGATCTCACGACGTTCAATCCCATCGGTCATTTCCCCGATACCGATTGGGCGAAGGAGCTGAAAGGTACGGACCTCAAGGGCCGCCGGATCGGCGTGTTACGCGAGATGATTCCCACCGGTCCGCAATATGAAGAGGGCAGGGCGATCTTCGAGCGGGCGATCGAGGACCTGCGCAAAGCCGGCGCCTACATTGTCGATCCGATCATGACCGGCAGCCCGAACATCGCGCTGGACACAGGCCAGACCCGCGGCCGCACCGCGGAATACGAAAAGTTCGCCTTCACCAATGCCTACCTCGCGCGGCTGGGTTCCGCCGCCAAGTACAAGACGGTGGAGGAAATGATGGCGAAAGTCGGTCCCGAGAAATTCGGCAATGCCATGAACGTGGCGGCGAAACTGCCGGCGCCGGACGAGAGCGCGGACTACGTCGCCCGCTATCGCTCGCGCCAGATGTACATCAAACTCATCAGCGACCTGCAGGAAAAGTACGACCTCGACGGCTTCGTACAGCCTTTCACGATCGCCCCCGGGCCGGAGCTGGAGTCCACCCGAACGGAGAGCGCCACTCGGGCGCGCGACCCGTCGGCGGTCAACAACCTGACTTCCACGCTCGGCCTGCCGGCCGTCGTGGTGCCGGGCGGATACACGCCGTCGCAGAACTTTCCGATCGCGATCCAGTTTTTCGGAAAACCCTTCACGGACAAGAACGTGATCGAGCTGGCCTACGCCTACGAGCAGGTGAGCAAGCGCCGCGTCAGTCCGGCTTCCGTGCCGGCGCTGCCGGGGGAAACTTTTGATTACTGATCAGCGGATTTCCATCGCCCGGTAACGATGGTTGCGCGGCGTTCGCCCGGTGGCGAACGCCGCTTTGTTTTTAACAGAAACGGTCTCATGGAATGCCGGGCGCCGATCCGGCGCCCTGAAGTGATGGCGCACCCGCGGCAAGGCGCCGGTGCTTCTGCCGCGACGGTCGCGATGGAAAATAATTCATAGCGCTGCGCGTGCGCAACCAGTGGCACCTCGTGTGCTCGCTCGGTTTGCGCCCTCTCGCACACCAACGTCTGGAAGAACCCGTTCAGGCCATGACCAAGCACACCCACGCATTGTTGATTGCCACCTTGACCATGCCGGCTGTCCTGCTCGCACAGGAAGCCGGCGTGGATGCGAAAAAGAAGGAACCGATCCTCGTCCTCGAAAAATTTGTCACCGACGGCGCCGGCGACGACCCGCTGGGCGTCCTGCCGACCACGCCGAGCGGGTCTGCCTTCGGTTTCGGCAAGACCCAGCTCGACACGCCGCGCACCATGTCGGTCATCAGCTCGGATATCATCGACAAGATGGGCCTCTCGGCCGTCGAGGACCTCGTGCGCGTCGTGCCCGGCGTGTATACGCTCACGCGTTACGGCATTCAGGGCAACGTGGACGTCCGCGACGTGCCCGCCGACCTGTTCTTCCGCGGCATGAAGCGCGTGAACATGGAAGGCTACGCCCGCACGGTGCTGGCGGCCATGGACCAGATCGAGATCATCAAGGGTCCGCCTTCGCCGATCTACGGCATGGGCAAGATCGGCGGCTACACCAACATGGTGCCGAAGTCCGGCCGCGCCAAGACCGGCGGCTACCTGGAGAAACCGCAGGGTTTCGCGCAGGGCATCACCGGCGCCTACAATCGCAACGAGGTCTCCGTCGGCGGCGGCGGTCCGACGAGTCTCATGGGGAAGAAGGGCGGCTATTATGTTTACGGCCTCCTGGAGGATTCAGATTCGTTCACGGACGGCGTGCCGGTGAAAACCAAGATGATCCAGGCCGCCATCAGCCTCGACCGGTTCATCGGGCCCTTCCGTCTCGACACCGGCATCAACGCCCAGAGCACCCGCACGGCGGGCTCGGTGCTCGGGCGCGTGACGCAGGACGTCATCGACACCGGTCGCTACATCCGCGGCACCCCGCTGATCAACCTCGACCTGAATGGCAACGGCTCGATCGGTTATCTCGAATACCAGAAGGCCTCGCCCGTGAAGGGCAATCTGAGCGCCGGCAACACGCCGCTGCTGCAGAACTTTGCCCTGCCGCGCGACGCCAACGGCAAGCCGATTCCATTGAACCAAATGGTGGTGAAGCCGGGGATCCCGCAGGCGATGTATGACTACCTGGTGGCCAATCCCCAGTATGATCCCACGGGTCGCCTGCGAGCCGCGGGCCCGGGCGGTCCGGTTCCGCTCTCCGGCTACATTCCGATCGGCATGATGATGAATCCGCTGACGATCGGTTTCGACACCCTCGACCTGCACCGCGCCGCGGCCTTCGAGCGGGAGCAGGACGCGAAGATCGTCACGATTTTCGCCGATCTCGTCTGCGACACCGACATCGACGCCACGCTCAAGAACCAGTTCTTCTTCGATTACATCGACAGCTATAAATTGTCCGACATGGGGCTTTACGGTCCGCGCGACACCTACGCCATCGAGGACAAGATCACGGCGACGAAGCGCGTGCCCGCATCCCGCCTGCCCGACTGGCTTACCGTCAACACGCTTGCTTCGCTCAATTTCCGCCTCACGCACACCATGGTGCGGGGCGGTTCTTTCTACAATGACTACAGTGCCAACCGCGTGGACGCCATGGCCTCGACGTGGGTCGCCAGCCGCGGCGGTGCGACGCCCAACACGACCTTCGTATCGTCGGGCGTCAACTCCGACCTCTACAACGACGGCGCGCCCCACACGAGCGGCAACGAATGCGAGTTCTACGAAACCGGACTCGGGATGCTCCTGGACATGGATGTTTTCAAGAAACTCAACGTCGTGCTCGGTGGTCGCTTCGACGGCTCCGGCGCAAGGAACCGCGATTTTGCGGGTGTCTTCAATCCCACGAGCGGCACCTCGGCCAACCCGGGCACGGTCCGGGCGGTCGAGGCCAGGGCGGAGGGTTGGGACACGGGTACCTCCTGGAGCGGCAGTCTCACTTACAGCCTGCCCTATAACAGCCGCGTCTACGTGACTGCAGCCCGGTCCAGTCTCACGCTGGACAGCGCGGCCAATTCGATCAGCAACACCGTCATCGCCGCCGGACACATCGGCAATGCCGAGCTGAAGGAAGCGGGTTTCAAGAGCAGTCTGCTGAAGAACAAGCTGTTCTTCACCGCGTCGTATTATGAACAAAGCCGCATCAGCGTGGCGAGTCCCACGGATCCCACCGCGACGGCCGAGGTGTCCTCCACGCTGGGCCGCGGCTGGGAATCGGAGCTGAAGTGGGTGCCGAACAAGTCGTTCTTCCTTTCTGTCTATGCCCGCAAACAGAAGACCATCTACAAGGTCAACGTCGGCGCCGTCATCCCCGTGCATGCGAAGGCGCTCGGGTTCCAGGACATTGTCGATGCGAATGGCAAGGTGATCTTCCCGGCGGAGGCGTTTCTTTACGGCGGCCGGGCGCAGATCGTGCTGCCCAACGATGTCCCCGAGTTCAACGAACAGCAGGGCCGGCCCAACCTGCAGCTGGGCTTTAATTCCAGCTACGACTTTGGCCGCGGCTTCGGCGTCACGTTGAGCGGCAATTATCTTTCGAGCACCTATTCCGGCCGCCTCAAGCTCATCAAGCTGCCCGCCTCGACGATCTTCAACGTCGGCCCGTACTGGAATGTCGGCGGTTGGAGCCTGAGGTTCGACGTCTACAACGTCACCAACGAGCGCTCCTTCCGCTCCATGAAGCTGGCCAGCGGCGAGGTGCTGGCCATCGCCAATCCCGACCGCCGGTGGCAGCTGACCGCCCGCCGCGAATTCTGACCACCACCATCCCTTCCGCCCGCCCTCCATCATCCCCACCACAGGAAAACCCGCATGAAACTGAAAATCCACCCCGCCCTGACTGTGTTACCCCTGTTGTCCCTGGCCGCCGGCCTGACGGCCGCCGAGAAACCGAAGATCGCGGTTTTCTCCGGCCCGACGTCGACCATCCAGAGCAACCATGCCTTCATCACCTCGAACAAGGCCCGGTCGAAATACGGCCTGCCGTTGAAGAAAGGCGCCGATGGCAAGCCCGCGACCGACGTGCTGCGGCCCCAGCGGCTGGCCGCGCCGGCGAAAGTGTACATCGAGGCCTTCAGCGCCCATCCCCTCGAGGCGGACATGGCCGAGCTGTACGGTCCGCCCGACGGTTACATCGACGCGCAGGGGAACTTCTCCAAGGAGCAGAAAGCGACGGGCGACAAGGCCGTCTACGAGGTCGTGCTCGATCCGAAGGACGGCCTCTACCCGCTGCCCTACATGGCGCGGCAGATTGACGGCAAGCCGTGGGAGGACAACGGCCCGGTCAAGGGGCAGGGGGAGGCCGGCTCACGCCAGCATCACTATCCGGACGGTTCCCGCTTCTTCGAGGAGATGGAGCGTCTGGGCGGGGAGATCTTTGAGAAGGCCGACTTCGACTTCTATCGCGCTGCGCCGTCGGCGGGTTACACCAAGGGACTGCCCGCCGCCAAGCGCACGGACGTGGGCACCGGCGACATTCCGCCGGAGAAACTCGGCGTGGACTTTTTCCCCTACGGCTACCCGCCGCCGCGGACCTACCTCGCGAAGGCCACCAATGTCGTGCAGAAGGCGATGGCTTCCGGCAAGTATGCCGGCGGCCTGTGGCTGGAGGGATCTCCCGGTATTGAAGATAGCAGCTACTGGCTGAATCTCCTCATCGATACCGACCGGCCGATGAGCACCAACTCGTCCCAGCGCGATCGCGGCAGCGTGAGTCCCGATGGCGACGGCAATATGGTGAGCTCCATCCGGTACATCCTCTCCGACGTCTGGGCCGACGAGAAGGGGGCGGACAAGATCGGCATGGTCATCAACAACGACAACATGATCTACGCCTCGCGCGAGATCACCAAGGGCGACGCCCGGCCCGGCGGTTATGTCGCCACGGGCGGCGACGGCGGTCTGGTGGGCAACATGGTCGGTGCCCCGGTCATTTCCTACATCCCCAACCGCAAACATACTTCGACCTCCGAGGTGCGCACCACCCAGTTGCCCGCCAGCACGGTCGGCGTGAAGCGCGTCGACGGGAAGCTCGTCACCGTGACGGTGCCGATCAAGAACGCTGCCGGCGAGCTGCTGCCCGGGGCGATTCCCAACGTCACCCTCGTCAAGGGCGCCCGTTGGAGTGCGCTCGATAACGGCGACAGTCCCGATAGCGAGGTGGACATCCTCGCGCGGCTGGAGGAGGACCTGCGCAGCGAGCCGCTGTCCGGCATGGTCGCCGAGGGCACGCATGGCGGCAGCTTCGTGCGCCCCGCCGAAGCGGCCCTCAAGCTGGTCGTCATGCACGGGATTCCCGTGGTGAAGGTCAACCGCGGCAACACGACCGGCTACATCCGGCCTAACGACGAGAACTTCATGATCGAAGGCAACAACCTGACGGCCACCAAGGCGCGCCTGCTGCTCATGGCCTGTCTGATGAAATTCGGCGCGTTGCCGCCGGCCGCCGATCCCGCCAAGCCCACGCCGGCGGAGCTCACGGCGATCAAGGACAAGCTCAAGCTCTTCCAGGCGGTGTTCAATACGCACTGAGCAATCTCCATGAACCCCTCCTCACGCCAGCTGGTCGCGCTGTTCGCGATCGCGGCCATAGCGCCGCTGCTACACGCCGCGAGACCCAAGATCGCGATCTTCTCCGGACCCTCCGCCACGATCCAAAACAACAAGCCGCTCATCACCTCCAACAA
>DATCRS010000472.1:0-4316 GCA_036568845.1 Devosia sp.
ATTGTCCCGCGCGTCGGGAGTGAGTCGGTTGGCCTTCCCAACTCCGTGCGCTTGGCCCAGGGGCTTGGGACGACTCCCTTCCCCCTCCCGGCTATCTCTCCGCCAGCGTTCGTCGCGCTACCCGTCCACCGCGGAGTTGACGGGGTGAATCTACACCCATGCCAGAGCGCGGGGATAAGTGGGATCAAAATTCGTGCAAGGCACTGAACGCGCACGCACATTTCGCGGTGTTTGAAACCGGCCTCCGTCTCGGCTCTCGCGCTGCCTTAACCCCAACCACCGTCATCCTCGGACTTGATCCGAGGACCCATCTCTCCACTTGAGCGGGTGGCGCAATTGGTCCTCGGGTCGGAGCCCGAGGATGACGACTGAGGGGTTCGAGTCTGCGGCACCATGGGTCACTGCTTTCGCAGGGATGACAGCAGGTGGGTGGACAAGGCGCCGGTGCTTTGGGGCACCGCCCCATTCTCCCCTTGAGTGGCTGCGTCATCCCGCGATGCGAGCGAGGTTCAGCGACCTCACTTGACATGTGACCATTTAGTCACCTATTGTCCGTCTCGTGGATGCAATCTTCAAAGCGCTGGCGGATCCGACGCGGCGCGCATTGCTCGATGCCCTGCGTGACAGGGGTGGACTGACGCTGACCGAGCTCGAACAGGGGCTGGGGATGACCAGGTTCGGGGTAATGAAGCACCTGGGGGTGCTGGAGGAGGCAGGCCTCATCGTGACCCGCCGGGATGGGCGGTTCAAATATCACTACCTGAATGCCCTGCCGATCCAGGAGGTCGCAGACCGATGGATGGCGCCCTACGCCAAGCCGATGGCGCGTTTCGCGCTCGATTTGAAGACACAGTTGGAGAGAGTTTCGCCGATGGCCGACAGACCCGATTTCGTGCTGCAGACCTACATCCGCACGACGCAGCAAGCCCTATGGGACGCGCTCACCCGCGGCGAGATCACACAGCAATACTATTATGGCGGCCGGCTCGAGACGAACCTCAAGGCGAAGGGCCCGTTCCGCTATTACGCGCCGGACGGCAGCGTTCTGCTCGATGGTGAGATCCTCGAGATCGACCCGATCATCCGGCTGGTCTCGACCTTCATTCCGAGCTGGACAGAGAACTCGCAACCGACGCGCGTGACCTTCGAACTCGAGCCCGTTGGCGAAGCGGTCAAGTTCACTATCACCCACCACGACTACGAGAAGGCGAACGCCGGCATCGAGGACGGCTGGCCGGTCGTGGTCGCCGGACTCAAGACTTTGCTCGAGACAGGCAGGCCGCTTGTCCTGCCGAGCATGTGACAACGAAGCGGCAAGGGAGACGCAGCATGACCAAGTACATTCTCGGATTTCACGGTGGCGGCGACATGCCGACCGACCCCAAGGTCGCGGAAGCCTCGATGGCCAAATGGGTTGCCTGGTACCAGGACATGGGCAAGGCCGTGATCGACATGGGCACGCCAACGATCGCCAAGAAGACGATCGGTGCCAACGGCAAGGTCACTGACGGCGGCGGCGCCAACCCCCTCACCGGTTATTCGATCATCGAAGCCAACTCTCTCGACGAAGCCGTGGGCATGGCCAAGGACTGCCCGATCTATGCGGCGGGCGGGTCGGTCGAAGTGGCCGAAATGCTGCCGATGTAGGAAAGACCGGGTCAATCGACGACCCTTGCCACCAGCTGCTTGACCCTCATGGCTATTCGATGTAGCTATCATAGCTACAGTACGTAGCCATGAGGTTTTGAGATGATCGGTTTCCCGCCCAAGGAGGTTTCGTATCTGCTCCGGCTCGATGGGCTGATCGTGTTCCTCGCGACGCTCGTGGCCTATCAGGCGCTGAGCGGCAATTGGTGGGTGTTCGTGCTGCTGATCCTTGCGCCGGACCTTTCGATGCTCGGCGCCATGGCCGGCAAGGTGGCGGGGACGCGCGTCTACAACCTGGCGCACAGCTATTTCGTGCCGGTCGGCATCGGGCTGGTGGCGTGGCTGGCGGGTGCCACTGCTGTCCTGCCCTACATGCTGATCTGGGCGGCGCACATCGCCATCGATCGCGCGGTGGGCTACGGGCTCAAATACCCCGGCTCGTTCAAGGACACGCATCTGGGCCGCATGGGCAAGGACAAGGGAGCCGCGCTTGCCGACGCCGGCTAAGACCTCGCTCGCCGAGCTCGTCGGCATCGGGCGTAATCTGGTCGACACGAACGGCGCCGATGCACTGACGGTGAGCGCAGTGGCGCAGAGCGCGGGGGTGAAAGCCCCTTCGCTCTACAAGCATTTTGCCGATCGCTCCGCACTGCTGAAGGCCGTGGAGATTTCGGTATTGCGCGACCTGGAGGGGGTGCTGCGGGCCGAAACGCGCGGCAAGCGGCCGAAGGCGCGGCTGCGGAGCATGGCCGATGCCTATCGACGCTTCGCCAAGACGCAGCCGCGCCGGTACGGGCTGCTTTACGGCCGACATGCGTTCGAAGACCCCGAAATCGCCGAAGCCTGCCGTTTCGCGGCGCAGCCACTGTTCGAGGAGCTGGCGAGGGCCGCCGTGCCGCCGGAGCGCATCCTGCCGCTGTCGCGAACGCTGGCGGCCTTCCTCCATGGCTTCGTGTCGATGGAGATCGTCAACGCCTTTCATCTCGGCGGCGACCTCGATGCGGACTTTGCGCAGTCGATCGAGACGATCCTGCGGGAACTAGGCTGACACCGCGCCGGCCAGCGGCCTTGTGCAGCGCTGTTGCAGCGACCATGTCAAATCCCAGCCAGGAGGACGTGATGAGTGCTGAACGTGCGAACGATACACCGGGCCTGATGATGCCGCCGCCGATCTTTCTCATCATTGCGATCGTCGTGGCCTTGATCCTGGACTGGCTGACGGGCCTCCGTTTTCTCGCCACGCCGGGCTTGGGCAGCCTGCAGTCGTGGCTCGGCTTGACTGTCTCAACGGCGGCGGTGGCGCTGGCGGTGACTGGCGCAACCGAGTTCAGGCGGAGCGGCACCAACGTCAACCCGTTCCAGCCGGCGCTGAAGCTCGTGACCTCCGGCCCCTACCGGTTCACACGCAACCCGATGTACCTCGGCATGGTCCTCTTCCTGGTCGGCCTCAGCCTGATGTTCTCGCTGGAGTGGGGGTTGATCCTTACGCCGGTGCTCTGGCTGGCCTATGACCGCCTCGTGGTGGCGCGGGAAGAAGCCTATCTCACCGGCAAGTTCGGCCCGCCCTACAGCGAGTTCCTGACGCGTACGCGGCGGTGGTTATAGAGGCGAACGAGGCGCGACATCGCACCTTGCGCCGGAGGCAGTTGGGTCGCCTTCTCCCCTTGAGGGAGAAGGTGCCCGAAGGGCGGATGAGGGGTATCCCTCCACATCCGCGATGGCTGCGAGATACCCCTCATCCCTCTCGGCCTGCGGCCGATCCACCATCTCCCTCAAGGGGAGAAGGAAGACCGGCGCATAGTGCCTCAACAGGGGCTCCCCTGCCGCCGGCTCTCCCCTCAAAAGCGGAGGGCGTGAGCCCTCCCCTCTATTCCGCTGCCTTGACGTCGAGGTCGAGGAAGCCGCCGGACTGGCGTTCCCAGAGCATGGCGTAATGGCCGCCGGAGGCAAGGAGCTGGGCATGGGTGCCCTCCTCCACGATCCGGCCTTTTTCGAGCACCACCAGCCGGTCCATGGCGGCGATGGTCGAGAGGCGGTGGGCGATGGCGATCACCGTCTTGCCCTGCATCAGGCTCGTCAGCTGCTCCTGGATGGCCGCCTCGACCTCGGAGTCGAGAGCCGAGGTGGCCTCGTCGAGCACCAGGATCGGGGCGTTCTTCAGCAGCACCCGGGCGATGGCGACGCGCTGCCGCTGGCCGCCCGAGAGTTTTACGCCACGCTCGCCCACATGAGCGTCGTAGCCGCGGCGCTCCTTGGGATCGATGAGCCCGGCGATCACCTCGGCCACCTTGGCCTGCTCGGCGGCGCGGATCATCTCGTCGTCGGTCGCCGTCTGGCGGCCGTACTTGATGTTCTCGCGCACCGAACGGTGCAGCAGCGAAGTATCCTGGCTGACCAGGCCGATGGCGGCGCGAAGCGACTCCTGCGTCACCTCCCGCACGTCCTGCCCGTCGATCAGGATTTTTCCGGACTCCACGTCGAAGAGACGCAGCAGCAGGTTGACCAGCGTCGACTTGCCGGCGCCGGAGCGGCCGACAATGCCGACCCGTTCGCCGGCGCCGATGTCGAGCGACAGGTCGTCGATGATGCCGCCGGGCCGCCCGTAATGAAAGCTCACATGGTCGAAGCGGATGGCGGCGTTGGTCACCACCAGCGCCCTGGCATCGGGG
>DATCRS010000473.1:0-2392 GCA_036568845.1 Devosia sp.
CAGCATCCAGGGACCGGCCACGATGGACGGCATCGGGCCGACCCGCGGCTGGGAGACTTATTGGATGGAAGTCGACGTCAAGCGCCGCCGCGGCGCACCGTGGACCGCGCCGGTGCCGAAGGAGATCGAAGGCAAGGTGCATCGGCTGACGGCGGCGGAGTGAGGGTGACAGCCTCTCCTCGTCATTGCGAGCGCAGCGAAGCAATCCATCGTGCGGCAAGTGGAGGGGTAGATTGCTTCGCTGCGCTAAGAAGTAACTTGGTTTTGTCAGGCGGCCTCCGGGAGTGGTTGGAGCTGCGCGGCGTAGCCAAGCTTGGCGAGTTGCGCCACGAGGCGTTTGGCCCGTGCAGTGGTTGAGCGGTGATCGAAATGGGCTGCACCTAGGTCGCGGTGTTCGGTTCCGTCCTTCACAATGTGATAGATGGCCGTGAGCAGGGAGGCGGCCACGGCGCAGATTGCTTTCTGCGGCCCGCGACGGCTGCTCAGACGATTGAACTGGGCCTTGTAGTAGCTGTCCTTCTTTCGCTTGGCGGCCCAGGCGCATTGCACGAGCATGGTCTTCAGCCACGGCGCTCCCTTGCGGAGCCGTGTGCGTTTGCGTTTGCCGGCGCTCTCGTTCTGTCCCGGGCAGAGCCCGGCCCAGGCGACGAGATGGCCCGCGCTGGGGAAGCGGCTCATGTCGCGACCGATCTCCGCCAGGATCGACGTGCCAGCCAAGGTGCCGACCCCTGGTATCGTACACAAGAGCGGAATTAGATCACGAAAGGAGGCCTGGCCGTCGGCTGCCTCCTCGTCCAGCCTGGTGAGGGCCGCGTCGACCTGCCGATCGATCTGGTCAATGGCGGCAGTCAAGGCATCGTATTGCCCGAGGTGGAGCTGCAGGAGAAAGCGATGATGGTCGGTCAACCGGCCATGGAGCGCGTCATAAAGCTCTTTGGGAGAAGCCTTGAGCTGCCGGTGAGCCAATGCTGCCAGCTTGCGCGGGTCGCGAACCCCCGAGATCATTGCCTCGATCATGCGCCGGCCACTGACACCCATGATCTCGCAGATCACCGAGCCCAGCTTGATGTTGGCAGCTTCCAGCGTCTTGTCGATCCTCTGCACGTGCCGCGTCTGCTCCCGCGTGAGTTGCTTGCGCGTCCGCATCAGCGAGCGCAGTTCTTGTAGCCGTTCACCGGGCACGAAGCTCGGCTTCAGCAGACCGCACGCCATAAGGTCGGCGATCCACATGGCGTCGTTCATGTCGGTCTTGCGGCCCGGCACATTCTTGATATGCGCAGCGTTGACCAGGATCAGCTCGAAAACGCCATCGCTCAGAATGTTCCAGACCGGCTTCCAGTACACGCCAGTTGCTTCCATGGCGACATGCGTGCAGCCGCTTTCTCTCAGCCACTCGAGCAGCGCCAGCAGCCCTGCCGTTGTCGTCTCAAATGTACGACATTCCCGCTCCACCTTCCCCGCCGTCATCCTTCGCACACAGGCAACGACCGTCGCCTTGTGGACGTCCACTCCGGCCACTCGCCCGTACAATACATCCATGAGTCCCTCCGACGCTTGCGCTGCCGGCGTGGGGCCTCGTCGATAGGAAGTCTAAGAAGCGTGCTCCAGGGCGTTCATCCCTTGGCTCCAGTTCGGATCATCACAGGCATCCCGGGTCCAACTCGCAATCGGGCTCTCGGCACCAGACAGCAGCCGACCTCGCTGCCGGCAGCGCTCCATCTTCTAACTCTGATCCCGTTACATCAAGCCGGCTCGGCCACAGGCCGGTGCCAAACTCGCAATGACGCTGATGGATCGTACCAAGCCGTTATTCGCGATCAGGATGTCGGATGTCACAACGACAACCAGCGTCAATACAGTGGTAACTAGTTTCCTTTACCCTCCGCCAACCATAAGCCCCGTGTCGCGGGCTTAGGGTGAGCGAGTAGCGTGTCATGTTGCGTTTGAAGATCCTGGCTTCGGTGGTTCCGCTGGCAATCGTCGCCCTGTTCGCACGCGGCGAGCTCTCGGGTGGTCCGCGCCCCTGCATCGAAGTTGCCGGCACGACCGTCCAGATCGCCGCCCTCTCCTGGCAGGCCGACCTGCATGTCGGTTTCACCAGCGATCCCGCCCACGCGACGGTGCGGGTCCAGATATCAGACAATGCGGAAACCGCCGACTTCACCGTGATCGACGACATTGGAACCGACGAGGCCGGCGCCTGCGAGAGCCACATCTCGCCCCGGTTGATCGCGATCTCGCGCCAGCCCTCGGAAACCGATCCGGTCATCTATCTATCGAGGGACGGTCCGGCCGACTATCGCATCTACGTTTCCTCGAAGAGCTTTTCGCTGTTCGATGCCGCCGCACTGCTGGTCGGCGCCCGCGGCGGCGGCCACCACCGCGTCCAGGC
>DATCRS010000474.1:0-2864 GCA_036568845.1 Devosia sp.
GGTCAATGCCGAAGGCACGGATCGCGGCCAGCGCGCCCGCCTGATTCGAACCACGCGAACTGAACTTGGTCTGTCACAGGCCGAATTTGCCAGCCGCTTCCGCGTTCCGGTAGGCACGCTGCGCGACTGGGAACAAGCCCGCGCGACCCCGCCCGATTTTGCCGTCGCGTATGTCCGTGTCATCCGCCGCTATCCGGACATCGTTGCGCAAGCAGTTGCCTAGCACCCACCCGCCAGATAGGGCGCCGTGTCGGCGATCATCGCGCAAGCAGCACACGCTTCACACAAGTGCCCGTTTCCCACGGAGAGTTACCCCTCACCACGTCGCGCTGATGGGGGTGTGGTGGAAGATTTCGGCGATGCGGCGGTGGGTGGCGGGGCCGGTGCCTTCGGGGAGCGCGTCGATTGAGAACCAGCCGGCTTCGGCGATTTCGGCATTGGGGCGGAAAGCTTGCACCTGCTCGAACTCGCGGCAGAGGAACAGTGCGACATGGTCGCGGTTCGTGAGGCTGTTGGTGTTGTGGTAGAGGCCGAAGAGCTGCATCGGGGCGGTCGGCCGGTAGCCGGTCTCCTCGATCATCTCACGGCTGGCAGAGAGTTCGGCGCTCTCGCCCGGCTCGACGCCGCCACCGCAGAACTGCCAGCCCGGCATGTAGGTCTGCCGGATGAGGAAGACCTTGTCGCCATCGATGAGTGCCGCACGCGTGCCCAGCGTCATGCGGCGCTTGATGCCCACCGAGAACAGAAAGACGCGAGTCCGAAGACGCTGCCAGCGGGTGAGTTGGAGACTGATTTGGATGCCCTCGCGGCTGCCGGTTTTGATTTATGCCATTTTCTTGAGGCGCGTCGCGTGGCATTACCCCGCGCGATGATAACACTCGCCCACCTGTCGGACATCCACCTTGCGCCGCTGCCGCCGGTGCGGGCCACGGATCTCCTCAACAAGCGTTTCACTGGCTTCGTCAACTGGAAGATCAAGCGGTCCCATACGCTCGACGGCGAGGGTTTGACGCGCCTGGTGCACCACATGCAGGGCCAGGAGCCGGACTTCGTGGCGGTGACCGGGGACCTGATGAACCTCGCGCTCGATGCCGAGGTCAACACGGCCTATAACTGGCTGCAGACGGTCGGGCCGCCGGAGCAGGTCTGCGTTTCTCCAGGCAACCATGACGCCTATATCGCCGGCCAGCTCGAAAAGGCGCTGGAGCGCTGGGGCGGCTATGTGCTGGGCGAAACGGTGGACGAGAACATGTTCCCCTTCGTTCGCCGCGTCGGCGAGGTGGCGATCGTCTGCTGCAACAGCGCCATCCCGACGGCGCCCTGGTTCGCGGCCGGGAAGTTCGAGGAGGAGCAACAGAGGCGGCTGACGCGCTGCCTGCGGCTGCTCGGTGACGCCGGGTTTTTCCGTGTGGTGATGATCCACCACCCGCCCAACCAGGAGATCGGCAGCCACCCGCGCTACGGCCTCTGGGGGGCCAGGAAGTTCCGGCAGGCGGTGGCGGAAGCCGGGGCGGAACTGATCCTCCACGGCCATACGCATAAGTCGACCATCTATGCCATTCCAGGACCGGGGCATGACGTGCCCGTGGTGGGCGTCGCCGCCGCGGGAACCGCGCAGAGCGACACCGGCGGGCACGACCCGGCGCGCTACAACCTTTTCAGGATCGAGCGGGTGGGAACGGCCTGGCAGTGCACGCTGCGCGAATATGGCTTCCAGCGGCTCAACCACGACATCGTGCAACGCCTGAGCGTGCGAATCTATTGATCGATCCCTATCTAGGGGTTGGACCAGTTCCGGGGCCGAGTGTGACCGATTTCCTTATCGATAAGCCGCTGTTCGATTCCGCCACCGGAACGGCGCGTTTCGGCTATGCGCTGGGCGACCTGAGGTTCACAGAGGTGCTGACCTATCCGGCGGGGTTGGATCCGGAATGCGCGGCGAGCGCCGCCTTCGCCAAGCTGCTTGATCTCACCGCCATCGTCCTTGGCGTCAGCTACTTCAAGCTGCTGGCACCCGAGATCATCCGCGCTCCCGACATCGCTTTGACGCCGGACGAACGGGCCTTTGCGATCGACGTCTATGAGAACGGCATGGGCGAGTTTTACGCGCGCAATGACCTGAAGCGCTTCGGCAGGCTGGCGCTCGCCGGACCCAACGAGACCCGCCCGTCGCCGCCGGCCCCGAAACTCGAGCCGCGGGCGCTGCTGCCGATCGGTGGCGGCAAGGATTCTTTGGTGAGCGTGCAACTGCTCGAAGAGGCGGGCATCGACTATTCGCCGTTTGCGGTGAATGCCAAGGGGCCGATCCTCTCGTCGGTGGGCGAAATCGGACGTGAGCCGATCTATGTGAAGCGCGAGCTCGATCCGGAGATGATCCGGCTCTCCAAGGAGCCCGGCTATTACAACGGCCACGTGCCCTCGACGGCGATCAACTCGATGATCGCGGCGCTCGCCGCCCTGCTCTACTCGTATGACCGCATTGTCTTGTCGAACGAACGTTCGGCCAGCGAGGGCAATGCGCAGCATGACGGGCGCGAGGTGAACCACCAGTATTCGAAGTCGCTCGCCTTCGAGGAGCGCATCGCCGCGATCCTCGCCGGCGCCACCGGCGGGGCGCTCGGTTACTTCTCGCTGCTCCGGCCCTATTCCGAGGCGATGATCGCAAAACTCTTCGCCCGGGAGACGCGCTTCGACCGGGTGTTTTCGAGCTGCAACCGCAACTTCAAGTATGATGGCCACAACGGTCCGCTCTGGTGCGGGGAATGCCCAAAGTGCCACTTCGTCTTCCTGATCCTCGCGCCGGTGATGGAGAAGGCGCGGCTGGTCGGCATTTTCGGCAAGAACCTGCTCGATGACCCTAAGAA
>DATCRS010000475.1:0-5840 GCA_036568845.1 Devosia sp.
GTTCGCAAGGGCGCTGAGCGACGGCGAGGGGCCGCAGGGCCATCTGTACCCGGCCTTCCCGTACGAGAACTACACGTTGATGAGCGACCAGGAGGTCGCCGACCTCTATGCGGCGCTCAGGGAAATCCCCGCCGATCCGACGCCGTCGAAACCGCATCAGGTCGGTTTCCCCGTCGATCAGCGGCTTTCGCTCGCCGGTTGGAAGAACCTCTTCTTCAAGCCGCAGCGATACGTGCCGGACGAAAGCAAGTCCGAACAATGGAACCGCGGCCGCTATCTTGTCATGGGACCGGGCCACTGCGTGATGTGCCACACCCCGCGCAACCTCCTCGGCGGTATCGAGCCGGGCAAGTACCTCAGCGGCAATCCGGCCGGTGGGCCCGGCGGCCGTGCGCCGTCCCTGCTCGCCGCCGCCTTGGCCGAGGAAGGATACGACACGGCGGCACTGGCGCAGACCCTCAGCGACGGCTTCACACCGGGCTTCGACGTACTCGGCGGTGCGATGCGCGAGGTGATTACGGAGGGTACCTCGCAGTGGACCGTCGAGGATCGCGAGGCGGTGGCGGCGTATTTGATGGGAGTGGAGTAGCTATTCGTCGAAGAGGTCTGGAGTGATATCGCGGGCGCCGTGAACGACCCGCACGAGACGCAGCTCCGTTTCGCTGTAATCGAAGTAGATGATGTATTTCCCTACGGGAAAGCTGCGTAGATCGGGGCGCAGTTCCCGCCGTAGCTGAGCACTCTCCGGCAGTGACGCTAGCCTCCCCAACGCACGTGCGATCTTGCGCAGGAGCTTCTCACCCGCGGCAGGCGCACCGACTTCGTCGAAGTAATTCCAGATGTCGATAAGGTCGTTTCGTGCGCGCTGCGTGTGCTGAACCTTACGCGGCATCTTTCTTCGCTTTTCGCCGTTTGGCCTCAGCGATGATATCTTCCATGTCGAGCGCCCCCGCGTCCCCACTGTCGATCCCTTCTTGGATCAAGGTCTGTATATCACGCAGTTTTGTTTCGCGAAGCTGCTCTTTTTCTTCCAGGAGCCGCATGCCGTCGCGAATAACTTCGCTTGCGCTCGCATATCGACCGCTCTCCACCAGACGCTTGATCAGAGCCTCGTAGTGTTTGCCAATGGTGTAGCTCGACGGCATCACGGGATCCTAATCATCGGTATCATAAAATGATAGTGGGGGTTTCTACTTATGGCAAGCCTACCCCTGGTTATGCAACTCTAGCCTGGCGAGAACAAAACAGGAATACGTAGAAACGTTTACACGCCCGCCCGCAACTCCAGGGCCTGGTCCAGGGTGATCTCGGTGTGGTGCTCCCAGCACTCCGAGGTTTCGGGGAAGTCCGTGCGGAAATGTCCGCCGCGGCTTTCTTCGCGCAGCAGGGCGCCGGCGGCGACGAGGGTTGCCGAGCTGGTCATGTTGAGGAAGGAGCGGGTGACGCCCTGGCCGTTGGCCTCGAGGTCGGCGATGCGGCGCAGCGCTTCCTTGAGATCGGTGGCGTTGCGCTCGACGCCGACGAGGTCAGTCATCACATGGCGCAGGTCCTGCACGGCCGTCAGGTTGCGCAGCCGCTCCTCGGTGGCATCGCCTTCGGCCTGGTCCCAGCCGATGCCGGGGAAGGGCGCGAGGTTGGCGCGCACCGGCTCCAACCCACCGATATCGGCGGCAATGCGGGCGCCATAGACGATGGCCTCGAGCAGCGAGTTGGAGGCCAGCCGGTTGGCGCCATGAAGGCCCGTGCATGACGCTTCGCCGCAGACCCACAGGCCGGGTAGCGAGGCGCGGCCCGTCTCGTCGACCTTGACGCCGCCCATGTGATAATGCGCCGCCGGTTGCACGGGGATGGGCTGGGTGACCGGATCGATTCCGGCATCGCGGCAATACTTCGCCACGGTCGGGAAGCGCGTAAGGATGGCCTCGCCCAATGCTTGGCGAGTGTCGAGGAACACCTTCCGCCCGGCCCTGATCTGCCGGTGGTTGGCGCGGGCGACGATGTCGCGTGGCGCCAATTCGGCATCCTTGTGGATCGCCGGCATGAAGCGATCGCCGAGGTCGTTGATCAGGATGGCACCCTCGCCGCGCAGGGCCTCGGTGGCCAGCGGAGCGGGGTCGGCGCCCGTCGCGATGGCGGTGGGGTGAAACTGCACGAATTCGGGGTCGGCGATCACCGCGCCGGCCCGCGCCGCCATGCCCATGGCGTGGCCGCGCACGCCGGGCGGGTTGGTGGTCACCGCATAGAGCCCGCCCAGCCCACCCGCCGCGAGCACCGTGGCGCGGGCACGGATGAAGACCGGTTCACCGAAGCGGTCGCCCAGCTTGCGCGCAAACACGCCGATTATGCGGCCGTCGGCGCGCGCCAGATCGACCACGGTCAGCCCCTCGACGATGCGGATCGACGGCGTCTTGCGCACTTCGGCGATGATCGCCTGCATGATGGCATGGCCGGCGCGGTCGCCCTCGACGCGGACGATGCGGTTGGTCGAGTGCGCCGCCTCCCGGCCGAGCTGGAAGTGCCCCTCGGCATCTCGGTCGAACGGCGTGCCCCAGCGCGCCAGATCCTCGATGCGCTCGCGGGCCTCGGCCGTCACGGACTCTGCGATTTCCTCGTCGACAATGCCGGCGCCGGCGATTTCGGTATCCACCGCATGCGCGTGCGAGGTGTCGCCCTCGCCGATCGCGGCCGCGACGCCACCCTGCGCCCAGGCCGACGAGGCGCCAAAGCCCAGCGGCTTGGGCGAGATCACGGTCACCGGCCGGGGCGCCAGCTTCAGCGCGCAGAAGAGGCCGGCAAGCCCGGCCCCGACGATCAGCGCGCCGTCGGCATTGAGGGTGTTGTCATAGGTCGGCATGTGGTGGCCCCGAGGTCGGTACGAGTCGTGATGACTACGTACGGAAGATTGCGTAACGTCCTTCCGCAGTTCTGCGAAGGGATCGTGGATGGCCCGGCGGCGACCGCCCAAACCGAGCTTCGAGGAAGCGGCGACGCCGTTCTCGCACGAGAAGCGCGACCTCGAGCAGTATATGCGCGCCAATCGCGAGGTGCTGGCCGCCTACGACTACACCTGTGCAGCGACCCGGGCGCGGTTCAACGCCGAGGCGGCGATCTCGACCAACATCGTGGTGATCCCGATCCAGCCGATCGAGCTCGGCGGCCAACTGGTGCCCAACAACCTGCTGCCGATGGTTCCCGACGCGGCGCAAGCCTTCCGCGACGGCGACTTCACCATCGGCGTCGATTTCGAGCTCATCGTTGATCTCAGCCGTATCGATCCCGATCTCCTCAGGGTGTTGCACCACTCGGGCAAGCTGCTGCTGCCCACGGACCGGCAGTTCGTGCCGGACGCGGAGAGCCTCCACTACCATCGGACGACGATCTACCCGGCGATCGGCGCCTAGTCCCCCTTGCGGGAAAGGTCGATCATGCGCTGCACGGCCTTGCGGGCCGGCTCGATGATTTCGGGCGCGACCATGATTTCCTCGCTCATGGTGTGCAGCGACCAGAGGATGTTCTCGAGGTTGATGCGCTTCATGTGCGGGCAGATGTTGCAGCCGCGCAGGAAGTCGACGCCAGTGGTTTCGGAAGCGACATTGTCCGACATCGAGCATTCGGTGACCATCACCACGCGGGCCGGCTTTTCGGTCTTGACGTAGTTGATCATCGCGGCGGTCGAGCCGGCGAAGTCCACCGCCTTAACCACCTCGGGCGGGCATTCGGGATGGGCGATGATCTTGGCCGTCGGGTAGGCGGCGCGGAGCTCGGAGATATCCTCGGCGGTGAAGGTCTCGTGCACCTCGCACGAACCCGCCCAGGTGATGATCTTCTTCTTGGTCTTCTTTGCCGTGTTCTGGGCGAGGAACTGGTCGGGGATCATGATCACCGTGTCGCCCTCGACCGCATTGACGATGTCGACCGCGTTCGACGACGTGCAGCAGACGTCGGTCAGCGCCTTCACCGCGGCGGACGTGTTCACATAGGTGACGACCGGCACGCCCGGATACTGCGCGCGCATGGCGATCACGTCAGCCGCCGTAATAGACGCGGCCAGCGAGCAGCCGGCGCGGCTGTCGGGGATCAGCACTGTCTTGGTCGGATTGAGGATCTTGCTGGTCTCGGCCATGAAGTGCACGCCGCACTGCACGATCACCGATTGCTTGACCTTGCTCGCCTCGATCGCGAGCTGCAGGCTGTCGCCGACGATGTCGGCCACCCCGTGATAGATTTGCGGGGTCTGGTAGTTGTGCGCCAGGATGACGGCGTCGCGCTCCTTCTTCATCCGGTTGATCTGCACGATCAACGGCGCATAAAAGGGCCACTCGATTTCGGGGATCTTGTCCTTCACCCGCTCGAAGATGCGCTGGGTGACCTTCTGGACGGCCTTGGTGAACTTGAGGTCGTAGTGGTCCGCGAGTATGGCGCGGGCCTCCTCGAGCGGCGTCATTGCGTTGATGAGCTGAACCATCCCGGCGCCCTCCAGAGCCGGGGGCAGACTTAGGCATATTGGCCGACCATTTCAATGCGGCGTGATGCTTTCTTGCTTGATCGGCGTAGGGCAAAATCCTACCTCTGCCGCAGCTTCCAACGACCGAGGTCCAGCCATGCCCCAAGATGCCGCCGCACTCCGCTCGACGCTTTCGCTGGCCCCGGTGATTCCGGTCATCGTCCATGACGACGTCTCGACCGCGCGCGACCTCGCCGAGGCGCTGGTCAATGGCGGGCTGCCGGTGCTTGAGGTGACGCTCCGCACCCCGCACGCGCTGCAGGTGATCGAGGAAATGGCCAAGGTTTCGGGGGCCGTGGTCGGTTCCGGTACGGTGCGCTCGCCGCTGCAGATGGGCCATTCGGTCGATGCGGGCTGCCAGTTCATGGTCTCGCCCGGCGCCTCGCCGCGCCTTCTCGAAGCGGCCGATGAGCACAATATCCCGCTGCTCCCCGGCATCGGCACGCCGACCGAGGCGATGACCGCGTCCGAGCACGGCTACTCGTTCCTAAAATTCTTCCCGGCCGAGGCGCTGGGCGGGGTGAAGGTGCTCAAGGCCTATGCCAGCCCGCTCGCCGACATCACCTTCTGCCCCACCGGCGGCATCGACATGCAAAAGGCGAGGGATTACCTGGCGCTCCCCAATGTCATCTGCGTCGGCGGTTCCTGGGTCATGCCGCAGGACGCCATCCAGGCCAAGGACTGGAAGCGCATCGAGTCCCTCGCCCGCGAGGCCGCTGGGCTGAAGAAGGCTTAGCTAGGGAATTGTCAGTCGGGATTCATTCTCCCCTTGAGGGACTTCGAGCCGGTCGCGCGGCGATCAATCGCTCCAGTGGAGCGATTGAAGGTGAAGAAGGTGGATCGAGCGAAGCGAGTGACGGATGAGGGGTATGCCTCAGCTATCGCGGATGTGGAGGAAGACCCCTCATCCGCCCTTCGGGCACCTTCTCCCTCAAGGGGAGAAGGAAGTGGGGGGCTCCCCCGCCGCCGTGCCAAATGCACTCGCCCTTGTCGGGCTTGCATGTCTCTTCGTCGGCCCGGCTACCGCCTCGGCGGCCGAAATCCATGCCGCCGTCGCTGCCAACTTCACCAGGCCGGCCGAGGAACTCGCCGCCGCCTTCACCGCTAAGACCGGCGATACCGTCATCTTCTCCTTCGGCGCCACGGGCGCGCTCTATGCGCAGATCAGCCAGGGGGCGCCGTTCGAGGTGTTCCTGGCGGCCGACGCCGGGCGCCCGGCGCAGGCGGTGACCGATGGCTTCGGCGTCGAGGGCACCGGCTTCAGCTACGCGGTGGGCAAGGTCGTGCTCTACAGTCCCAGCCTCGATCTCACCGATGGCGAGGCCGTGCTCAGGGC
>DATCRS010000476.1:0-12516 GCA_036568845.1 Devosia sp.
TTCATGAAGGCGATCGTCAACACCTTCATCTTCGTCATTGTCGTCGCGCCGGTACAGGCGGGTCTGGCGCTCGTTTTGGCGCTGCTCATCAACCAGCGCCTCAAGGGCATCAACCTCTTCCGCGCCATCTACTTCATGCCGGTGGTGGTCTCGATCGTGGTCGTGTCGCTGCTCTGGCGCTTTATCTACGACGGCAGCAGCGGCCTGCTGAACAATCTCCTCGGCGCGCTCAGCTTCGGCGCCATCCCCAAGGTGGATTGGCTCGGCAACCCTTCCACCGCGCTCGGCGCCATCATCGCCATGTCGATCTGGCAGGCGGTTGGCTTTCACATGGTCATCTGGCTCTCGGGCCTGCAGACCATCAGCCCCTCGCTCTACGAGGCCGCAGCCATCGAAGGCGCGAGCAAGTGGCAGGTGTTCCGCTACGTCACCTGGCCGGGGCTGAGGAACACCGCCGTGCTGATCCTCATCGTCATTACCATGCAGGCGTTCTCGCTGTTCAGCCAGATCGACGTGATGACCGGCGGCGGTCCGCTCGATTCCACCCAGACCATCGTCTTCCAGGCGGTGGAGCGTGGCTACGGCAAGCAGGACATTTCGGGCGGTTCGACCATCTCGGTGATCCTCTTTGTCATCGTGTTTTCGGTGTCGTTGATCCAGCGCTGGCTCACTCGGGAGAAGGCATGATGGCCACGATCACTTCCGACAATCACGGCCTGCGCCTGGCGGTCCGCTACACGGTATTGGTCCTCATTGCGGCGATCTTCATCTTCCCGCTGATCTTCATGGTGATGTCGAGCCTCAAGCCCGACCAGCAGCTGCTCAACGATACCGGCAGCCTCGCCGCCTTCCTGCCGGTTGGCGACATCTCGCTCGACAACTATTCGCATGCCTTCCGGCGAGCCCCGGTCGGACTCTTCATCTTCAACTCGGTGCTGGTAACCGGGGTGACCGTGGCGCTGTCGCTGCTGGTCTGCTCCGTCGCCGCCTTCGCCTTCGTCTTCATCGACTGGCGCGGGCGGGAGCTGGTGCTGACGGCGATCCTCGCGACGCTGATCGTGCCGTTCGAGACGATCGCCATTCCGCTGCTGCTGATCGCCTCCCGGCTGCCCTGGCTCGGCCTCGACGGGCTTACCTTCGGCTGGCTCAATTCCTACCAGGTGCAGATCGTCCCCTTCATTGCCGATGGCCTGACGATCTTCCTCTTCGTGCAGTACTTCAAGGATCTGCCGGGTGAACTGATCGAAGCGGCCCGTGTCGAGGGCGCCAGCTGGGGCCAGATTTATCGCCGGGTGGTGATGCCGCTCGCCGGACCGGTGCTCGCGACGGCGGCGATCCTCAAGTTCCTCGTCATGTACAACCAGTACCTGTGGCCGCTGATGGTGGTGCAGGAAGAGCGCTACCGCCCGGTCATGGTGGGACTGCAGTACTTCTTCCAGCTCAACCGGGCCTGGGGCGAGATCATGGCGTACCTGTCGCTGATCACCGTACCGGTGCTCGCCTTCTACCTCTTCCTGCAACGTGCATTCATCGCCTCGATCGCCTCGACCGGCGTCAAGGGTTAGCGGAGTATTCAATGGTCATCGCGCTCGAAAAGAAATGGATCTGGGACAGCTGGTACGTGCATGACGGCCAGCGTTGGCACGGCTTTTTCCTGCAGGCCGACAAGAGCCTCGGCGATCCCGACCTCCGGCATTTCAATGTCACGCAGGGCCATGCCGTGTCGGACGATCTCGTCAACTGGCAGCACCTGGGCACCACCTTTGCGCCGAGCGCCGCGCCAGCCTGGGACGACTACACCACCTGGACGGGCTCGGTGGTCCGCGGCGACGATGACCTCTGGCACCTCTTCTACACCGGCACCACGCATGCCGAGGATGGGCTCTACCAGCGCGTCGGCCACGCGACCTCGACCGACCTCCACAACTGGCAGCGCGTCGGCAGCGGCCTCTGCCTCGATATCGAAGGATCGGCCGCCGGCCGTTACGAGAGCGAACACGTCATCGGTCACTGGCACGACCGTGCCATGCGCGATCCCTGGGTGATGCGCGATCCGCGCGGCGAGGGCTGGCTCATGTACTTCACCGCCCGCGTCCCGGGCGTTGCCGAGCCCAATGCCGGCGGCGCCATCGGCTTTGCCACCTCCCCAGACCTCATGACATGGACGCTGCAGCCGCCGGTCTTTTCGGGCGGCTTCGGCCAGCTCGAGGTGCCGCAGGTCTTCGAGCACAATGGCAAATGGTACTGCCTCTTCTGCACGTCGGGGAAACACTGGTCGGAGGCTTACAAGCGCTTCAACCCGCAGAGCCCCGTGACGGGCACGCACTACCTCATCGCCGACGATCCGCGCGGCCCCTGGCGCATCGCCCCCGGCCCGTTCCTCGACGGCAGCGAGCCCTGCCGGCGCTACGCCGCCCGCATCGTCGAGACGCCGGACGGGCTTCGCATCCTTGGCTTTGCGGACAAGGGCAAGGCCAATTTCGGCGGGTATATCACCGACCCCGATCCGGTGGTCGTCGGTTCCGACGGCCTCCTCTCGGTGGTCCCGATCAGAGACGCAGCGGAGTAGCAGCCATGGCAAGCGTGTCGCTCAAAGGCATCCAGAAGGTCTACGGCTCGACCGAGGTCATCAAGGGCGTCGACATCGAGGTCGAAGACGGCGAGTTCGTGGTGTTTGTCGGCCCGTCGGGCTGCGGCAAGTCCACGCTCTTGCGGATGATCGCCGGCCTAGAGGACATTTCGGGCGGCACGCTGACGATCGGCGACAGGGTGGTCAACGACCTGCCGCCCAAGGATCGCTCGATCGCCATGGTGTTCCAGAGCTACGCCATCTTCCCGCACATGACCGTGCGCGAGAACCTCGCTTTCGGCCTCACCATCGCCAAGGCACCCAAGGCCGAGAAGGACGCCAAGGTTGCCGAGGCGGCGCGCATCCTGCAGATGGAGCACCTGCTCGACCGGCGGCCGAGCCAGCTCTCCGGCGGGCAGCGCCAGCGCGTCGCCATCGGCCGGGCGCTGGTCCGCAAGCCGGCCGTATTCCTGCTCGACGAGCCGCTTTCCAATCTCGATGCGGCGCTGCGGGTCGACATGCGCATGGAGCTGGCAAAGCTCCATGCCGATCTGGGAGCGACGATGATCTACGT
The DNA here is from genome assembly GCA_036568845.1 of Devosia sp. Lineage (GTDB taxonomy): Bacteria > Pseudomonadota > Alphaproteobacteria > Rhizobiales > Devosiaceae > Devosia_A. The sequence continues at coordinate 3,144 of DATCRS010000476.1, forward strand.
CACCCACGACCAGGTCGAGGCGATGACGCTGGCCGACAAGATCGTCGTGCTCAATGCCGGCGTGGTGCAGCAGGTGGGCACGCCGCTGGAACTCTACCACCGGCCGGCCAACCTCTTCGTCGCCGGCTTCATCGGCTCGCCCAAGATGAACTTCCTCAAGGCCCGGATCGATGCGGTCGATCCGACCGGCGTGAAGGTCTCGTCGGGCGACCTGGGTTCGCTCGTGCTGCCCAAGGTGGGTGTGGCTGCCAATGTCGGCGACGAAGTTACCGTTGGGCTGCGCCCCCATCACCTGGCTCAGGACGGCAGCGGGATGGGTGGCGAGGTGGTGCTGGTGGAGCGGCTTGGGAACGAGACGCTCACGGTCGCGCGCCTGCCGTCGGGCCAGCAGATCATCGCGGCGCTCCCCGGCGACGTCGACATCGCCCCCGGCGCCGCGCTGTCGCTCGCCCCACAGACGGACAGGGCAAGCCTGTTTCTCGGCTCGGGGCTGGCGGCCTAGACGCGGGCCCGAAGCAGCAATCTGCCGCGGGTCGGAGTCCACCCGAACCTCCCCAATGGCTAAGCATTAGGCATACTTGTGTTTCGCACTTTTTTTGTGCATTAGTACATTGTACGTGCATATGGTAGCCATATACTTGTTGTGACTATTCTTTATGCATTAACGTAACTCTTTGAATTAGCTGCGCTTTACCAGCGTTCGGCATCTGGCACGCGGCGTGCATTGCATCTTCCGAACGCGAAATCGCGATCAGCTGGCGTCCAAGGGTGGGCGCTCCCCGACAGGCGAGGCTGCCAACAGGAACCGCCACGGGCCGACCAGGCCGGTGCGCAGCGCCTGCTGGCAGCCTTTCCTTTTCGGTGAGCCGAGGGGCACGTCGAGGCACCGGCTGATGGCAACAACGGAGAGACCGATGACCAAAGCGACTACCTCGAACCTGACCAGACGCGCCTTCCTCGCCGGCACGACCGCAGCCGCCGCCACCCTCGCGGCAGCCAAGGCCTTGTTCCCCTCAGGGGCCTTTGCGCAAGGCGCCGGCCCCGAGGTCACGGGCGCTAAGCTCGGCTTCATTGCCCTCACCGACTCCGCACCGCTGATCGTCGCCAAGGAGAAGGGACTGTTCGCCAAGCATGGCGTTCCCGACGTCGAGGTGCAGAAGCAGGCGAGCTGGGGCGCGACGCGCGACAACCTCGTGCTCGGCGGCGCCGCCAACGGCATCGACGGCGCGCACATCCTGACGCCGATGCCGTATCTCATCTCCACCGGCAAGGTGACGCAGAACAACCAGCCGCTGCCGATGTCGATCGTGGCGCGCCTCAACTATGACAGCCAGGGCATTTCGGTGGCGCAGTCCTACAAGGATGTCGGCGTGGGCCTCGACTCCTCTCCGCTGAAGCCGGTCTTTGCCCAGCGGAAGGCCGACGGCAAGGACGTCATCGTCGCCATGACCTTCCCCGGCGGCACGCACGACCTCTGGTTGCGCTATTGGCTCGCGGCCGGCGGCATCAGCCCGATCACCGACGTCTCCGTGATCGTCGTCCCGCCGCCGCAGATGGTTGCCAACATGAAGGTCGGCAACATGGACGCGTTCTGCGTCGGCGAGCCGTGGAACGAACAGCTGGTCAACCAGGGCATCGGCTTTACCGCAGCCACCACGGGCGAGCTCTGGAAGGGTCATCCGGAAAAGGTCCTCGGCCTCCGCACCGATTTCGTCGAGGCCAACCCCGCCGCGACCCGCGCCATCATGATGGCGGTGATGGAAGCGCAGCAGTGGTGCGATGACTTCGCCAACAAGGAAGAGATGGCGAACATCCTGGGCAAGCGCGGCTGGTTCAATGTGCCGCCGGCCGATGTGCTCGGGCGCCTGAAGGGTGATATCAACTACGGCAACGGCCGCGTCGCAAAGGCGACCGGGCTCGAGATGAAGTTCTGGAAGGGCGGCGTCTCCTATCCCTACAAGAGCCACGATGCCTGGTTCCTCACCGAGAACATCCGCTGGGGCTATCTGCCGCCGGAGACCGACATCAAGGCGCTGGTCGACCAGGTGAACCGCGAGGACCTGTGGCGCGATGCTGCCAAGACGCTCGGCGTAGCCGAAGCGGACATCCCGACCTCCACCTCCCGCGGCCCCGAAACGTTCTTCGACGGCAAGGTGTTCGATCCGGAGAACCCCTCGGCCTATCTCGAAAGCCTCGCCATCACGGCGCTCGGCTGATCCGTACCGGCGCCGGGCAACGTCCCGGCGCCATCTCCTCACTCGCAAAGGACGGAGTCAGCAATGAGTGCTGAGGCCCAGTTTGAAACCGTCGCGCCGGCCCAGAAGGCCCGGATCTTCTCGTTCCCCTCACGCCCGAGCGGGCGCAAGCTCGACCTGAGCAAGATCGCCGCCGATATCGGCCGGGTGACTATCCCGCCGGTGATCGTGATCGGCCTCGTCTTGCTCGTCTGGCAGATCGCTTGTGGTGCTCCCGGCGCCTCGTTGCCGCCTCCCACAATGGTATGGGAGCAGGCCGGAGAACTGATCTGGAACCCGTTCTTCGACTACGGCAACGGCGATATCGGCCTCGCGTGGCGGGTGATCTCCTCCTTGCAGCGGGTGGCCATCGGCTTTGGCTTCGCCGCCGTGGTCGGCGTGGTGGTCGGCGCTGTCATCGGTCAGTCGGTTTGGGCGACGCGGGGACTCGATCCGATCTTTCAGGTGCTGCGCACGGTACCGCCCCTCGCCTGGTTGCCGCTGTCGCTGGCCGCCTTCCGTGACAGCCATCCCTCGGCGATCTTCGTCATCTTCATCACGTCGGTCTGGCCGGTGATCATCAACACCGCGGTCGGCGTCCGCAACATTCCCAATGACTACCGCAACGTCGCCGCCATCCTCCGCCTCAACCCGCTGGAGTTCTTCTTCAAGGTGATGGTGCCGGCAGCAGCCCCCTACATCTTCACCGGCCTGCGTATCGGCATCGGCCTCAGCTGGCTCGCCATCGTCGCGGCCGAGATGCTGACCGGCGGCGTCGGCATCGGCTTTTTCATCTGGGATGCGTGGAATTCGTCCCGCCTGCCCGACATCATCGTGGCGCTGGTCTATATCGGCGTGGTCGGTTTCCTGCTGGACCGATTGGTCGCCGCCATCGGCGCCTTCGTCACCCGCGGCACCGCGGCCAACTGAGGGAGAGCACCATGAGCGCCTATCTCAAGATCGACCATGTCGACAAAAGCTTCCAGCGCAACGGCACGGTTTCCGATGTTCTCAAGGACATCAGCCTCGAGATCAACCAGGGCGAGGTGATCTCCATCATCGGCCATTCCGGTTGCGGCAAATCCACGCTGCTCAACCTGATCGCGGGGCTGAGCGAGGTCAGCGCCGGGGCGATCATTCTGGGCGGTTCTGTCGTCAGCGCCCCCGGGCCCGAGCGGGCGGTGGTGTTCCAGAACCATTCGCTGCTGCCCTGGCTCACCGTCTACGAGAACGTCAACCTGGCGGTGACCAAAGTCTTCGGCGCCTCCAAGTCGAAGGCCGAACGGCACCAGTGGATCATGCATAATCTTGACCTCGTGCACATGGCCCACGCCAGCGACAAGCGCCCCGCGGAGATTTCGGGCGGCATGAAGCAGCGCGTCGGCATCGCACGGGCACTGGCGATGGAACCCAAGGTGCTGCTGCTCGATGAGCCTTTCGGCGCGCTCGATGCCCTGACACGGGCGCATCTCCAGGATGCGGTAATGGAGATCCACGAACGGCTCGGCAACACCATGATCATGATCACCCATGACGTGGACGAGGCCGTGCTCCTCTCCGACCGCATCGTGATGATGACCAACGGGCCGTCCGCCCGCATCGGCGAGGTGCTGGAGGTACCACTCGGCCGGCCGCGCAAGCGCCTTGAGCTCGCCGGCGACCGGACCTACCTCAAGTGCCGTGAAGCGGTCCTCAAGTTCCTCTATGAGCGGCACCGCTTCGTCGAAGCTGCCTGAGCGCGCCCGGCGCCGCTTCAGCCGTGAGAACGGTCGCGGATGTCGAAGCGGGTCACGAGGCCGTCCTCCAGAGCGAAGAGATGGCCTACCATCTCGTCGGCCAGGATCTTGCCCGCGAGATCGCGCACCACCTGGCGCGCTTCGACGATCATCGTGCCGGACGGCTGCGCGGAGATCGATATCGGGTCGACATGCGGATCGATAGTCGACCACTGCCGGCTCCAGTAGTTGCGGACGCCATCGCGGCCATGCACGTGCCCGCCCTCCATGCCGTTGGCCCAGATCACAGCAGGAGCGAGCATGGCGAGCACGGCCTCGATATCGCGCGCGTTGAACCGGTCATACAGGCGGTTGATGAATGCAGTCTGCTCGATCACGGGGCGCCTCCTCTGCTCCCGCTATAAGCGCAGAAGCAGGGGTCGGTGACATCCCGCCCCTTTGGGTAAGGGAGGTGACGACCGATCGCCCGGCTCAACCCCGCGCCTGGCTACGCGTGTCTACGGCCTGGTCTGCGATCTCCTCGAGCAGTTCGGCCGTGACCGGACGCGAGAGCAGGTATCCCTGCAGCTGGTCGCAGGCCATGTGGTGAAGGAGAATCTGCTGCCGCTCGGTCTCGACGCCTTCGGCCGTGACCTTCATGTTCATGGCCCGGGCCAGCTCGATGATGCACCTGACGATGTGATCGACCTCGGCATCCTGGCCGAGCTGGCCGATGTACGACCGGTCGATCTTCAGCTTGTCGACGCCATAGGTCCGAAGATAGCTGATCGACGAGTAGCCGGTGCCGAAATCGTCGAGCGCTATCCGCAAGCCGGCCGCCCTGAGCTTGCGCAGCGCTTGCTGCACATTGGGGGCGTTCTGCAGCAACAGGCCTTCGGTGATCTCGAGCTCCAGTCGCGCCGCCGGCAAGCCAGTCTCGCGGAGCACCTCCAGCACCTGATCGGCGAAGTGCTCGCCACGGAACTGGATGGGCGAGACGTTGACCGCCACCCACGGCACCGAGGCACTGCTGGCGTAGGCGCAGGCGTTGCGCAGAACCCAGAGGCCGAGCTGGTCGATGAGCCCGCGCTCCTCGGCGAGGCTGATGAACATGTCCGGGGCAAGCCGTCCCCGTGTCGGACTGGTCCAGCGCACCAGCGCCTCGGCACCAAGCAGCTCGGCGCCGTGCGTGTCGAAGATCGGCTGGTAGACAAGCTCGAGGCCGGTGCCGTCGACGAGCGCGGTCCGTAGTTCCAGCTCGAGCGCTCGCCGCTCCTTGACCGCGGTGTCCAACTCGCCCGCGAACAGCTGGTATCGGCCACGGCCATTGGCCTTGGCCTCGTAGAGCGCGAGGTCGGCGTGGCGCATCAGGTCTTCGGCATTGATATCTGGCCCGTCCGCCATCGCCAAGCCGACGCTGGCGCCCACCTGCGCGCAATGGCCGTCCAGTTCGAACGGACGGCCAAGTTCCTCGACGATCCGCGCGCTGAGCTGCAGGGCTTCCTCGACGTCCCGAACATCCACCTGGAGGATGGCGAACTCGTCGCCGCCTATCCGCGCGACAGTGTCGGCATCACTGACCAGCACCCGCAGCCGCTGTGCCGTCTGCCGGATGAGCTCGTCGCCGGCCGCATGTCCCAGCGTGTCGTTGACATGCTTGAAGCGGTCGACGTCGATGAAATGCAGCACCAGCGGGGCCCTTGTCCGCCGCCGGCTGGCAAGGGCCCGCTCCAGACGGTCCTCGAACAGGGCCCGGTTGGGGATGGCGGCCAGAGCATCGTGGAACGCCAGGTACTTAGCCCGCCGTTCGCTGACCTCGAGCTGCGCCGAGGTCCGCCTCAACCGCCGCATCAGCGCGAAGACCACGAGGCCGACAAGCACCGCCGCCCCGACGGTAGCCGGCGCCGTCTCGCGCAAGAGCTGCACGGCGGGCCGGTACGGCCACCAGGTGTAGAACCCCATGATCCGGCCACTCTCGCTGAGGACCGGCGTGGACACATGATCGCTGCCAGGGCTCTTGGCACGCTCGAAGACAAGGCCATCGAGGTCGAAACGCTTGGCCAGCCTCTCGCTGACATCGGCATCGAGCAGCCTGATCGAGACGTGCAGGTACTCTTCGCCCGGCGCCTGGTGCACCAGCGGCGTGCCCGGGATCACCGGCCGAACGCTGACGATGCCGACCTGTCCATGATCGAGCGCGACACGATCCAGCACGCCCAGTCCCGATATGGCTTTCGTCGAGTCCGCGAGCCCTTTGGACGCTTGGGCCATCTGGCGACGCAGCTCGCGCACGAGCGGGTCGATAGCTGTGCGATCGCCCTCATAGGCCTCGTCCGGAACGCGCTCGCCATTGGCAACGGCACGGATGACCCGGTCGTCGGGATCGAGGAGATAAACCTTGTCGTGGCCGAAATAGCTGCTCACCCATTCGGCGAGATTTTCGGCCAGCCACGGATCGTTGCGCTCACGCAGGTTGATGACGGCATCGTCCCACACGGCGGAGCTGTCCTGCTCCACCACCACCCGCTCGCCAAGTTCGGTGACCCCGCTATTGACGGAACGACGCTGGCTGTCGATCGACCGCGCATCGATCCGCTCTGCCGCCCACCAGCCGAACAGTCCCACCATCGTGACGATCAGCAGGGCGATCGTCGCGGAGATGAAACTTACCTGGCGGGAGTGATCGTGTCGGGCGTCGTGCAAAAGCGGAACCATAATTGTTCCATCAAGCTATCGCGACGGCGCTAACAAACCCTGACGAACAATGGTGAAGGTCGCCCTAAGCACCTCGTAGTTTTCACAGGTGGCAGCAATAGCCCTGGGTCTCAAGCCACCAGCTGCTCCCCCTCGTTGACGATCAGCCCGCGGCTCTGCCGCCGCACCAGCGAGGCGTAGTAGCCGTTCTGCCGCATGAGCGCCGCATGCGTGCCGCTTTCGGCGATGTGCCCTTCCTTCAGCACGATGACGCGATTGGCGTTGACCACCGTCGCCAGCCGGTGGGCGATGACGAAGGTCGTGCGCCCCTTCATCAGCACTTCGAGCGCACTCTGCACCGCCTCCTCCGACTCGGCGTCGAGCGCCGACGTCGCCTCGTCGAGGATCAGCACGGGAGGGTCTTTCAGAAGCGCGCGGGCAATGGCGATGCGCTGGCGCTCTCCGACCGAGAGCAGTCCGCCCCGCTCGCCCACCATCGTGTCATAGCCCTCGGCGAAGCGGCCGATGAACCCGTCCGCATAGGCGGCCCTGGCGGCCGCGACGATGGCGTCTTCACTCGCGTCGGGACGACCGTAGGCAATGTTCGCCCTGACACTGTCGTTGAACAGCAGCGGATCCTGCAGCACCACGCCGATCTGGCGGCGCAGCGATCCCTGCTTGACCTGCCTCAGATCCTGCCCGTCGAAAAGGATGCGGCCCTCCACCGGGTCGTAGAACCGCATCAGCAGCGCCATCAGCGTGGTCTTGCCCGAGCCGCTAGGGCCGACAATCGCGAGGGTCTCGCCCGCCGGCACATCGAGCGTGAGGTGATCGAGGATCGGGGTGCCGGTTTTCTCGTAGTGGAAGGAGACATCCTCGAAGCGAACATGGCCGCTGACCACCGCGAGCTCCTGGGCATCCGGACTGTCGCCAAGGTGCTCCTGGACATCGAGGATGCGAAAGATCTCGTCGAGCGAGACCGAAGCGCGGCGCAGCGACGAGTAGACGGTACTGAGCCCCCGGATCGGACCGAACAGGCCACCCACATAACCGAGAAAGGCGACGATCGCGCCAACGGTGATTTCGCCGCGAAAGGCCAGCCACGCCCCCATCGCGACGGCGGAGAGCCTGGCGATGGCGATCACCAGGTTGCTGGCGGCGGCATAGCCGGAGTCCGTGGCGACGCCGCGGATCACCGTGCTGTTGGCCCCTGCCACGGCATCGAGGAAGCGCTGCTTCTCCCGGTCCTCCATGGCGAAGCTGCGCACCGTCACGATGCCGGAAAGCACCTCGTTGAAGCGGGAATAGATGTGGGCCCACCGGTCGAGCAACGTTCGCTCGCGGGTCGTCTGCTCAGGTGCGGCGATGAAGGCGATGATCGCCGGCAGCGGCACGAAGACGAGCACCACGGCGGCAAGCCGCCAGTCGAGCCCGATCATGATCCAGACGGCGATGGCGAGAAACAGCACCGATGGCAGCACGTTGAAGAGGAGGAGGTCGATCGCTGCGACGAACCCCTGGATGCTGCGGTCCAGCCGGGTCATGATCGCACCCACGCCCTCGCTGCGCTGGATGCGGAGCGGCAGCGTGTGCAGCTTGCCGATGGTGGCTTCGAGCAGCGCATATTGCAGGCCGATGCGCGTCCTCCAGGTCAGCCAGTTGGAAAGACCGGTGAAGAGCTCGCGCGAAACTGCGAGTCCGGCGAGCATCAGCAGGCTCAGGATCAGCGGCTGCGCGCCGTCCTCTGCGGTGAGATGATCGAAGATCGCCATGAGCACCAATGGCTCCACGGCATTGATCACCGCGACCACGAGCACGATGAGCAGCACCAGGCCGATGGCATGCCGCATGGGAAAGGCGAAGCGGACGGCGCGGTGCAGGCGAGACGTCCGCTTGACCAGCGAGCCGGGCGTCTTCGCACTGGGCCGCTCGGATGATTGCTCGCGAGACATGCGGGACCTCTTCCGGTTCGGCTTTGCCGCCCCAACGGTCGAGACCCGCTCATGTTCCCGGCGAGGAGTTACCTGCCTATATAGGCTCCGATTTCTGACGCCACCCCGGTCATCCGCGGCTGTTGCCCGCCGGCAGCGTAGCGCTCGATCATCTGCGCACAGAAATCGGCAAAACGCTGCGGCTCACGCGGTGCACTTGTGTGGTGCGGCGCGATCCCTTCGTGCTCGGGCGTGAAGCAGAATGTCACCGTCACATCGAAGTCCTGCAGCGCCTCCATCTGCCGGTCGAACCAGTCGAGCGCATCTTCGCGGAAGCTGTCCGCCCAGGAGAGACCCGTGCGCACCTTGGTGACCCCCAGCCGCCGGAACCAGCCCACGGCATCGTCAAGCCGGTGGTCCTGATAGTGGAACCACTGCATGAGGCCGAGCGGTTCGCTGAGCTTTTCGAATTCGGCCAGCGCCGGCTTTGGACTGCCATCCTCCCGCAACAGGCCCATGTAGAAGTGGCGGTAGTAAGAAGACCCCTCGGCCTCCTTGTGACGCGTGGTCGCCTCCCAGGCGCTGGGGAGATCGTAGAGGCTGTACCAATGGATGCGCTCGGCCCGGCCTTGCAGAAGCTCGGCGGTGCGCTTGAGGCCCCAGGCCTGCACCTCTTCGGCGCCGAAACTTGAGACGCCGACTTCGGAGATCCAGATCGGGAGATCCGTGACCGCGCGGATTTCCCTTATCTTGTCCGGCCAGGCGTGGATCGGCCACAGGTTCCAGTCGAGAGGGAACC
>DATCRS010000477.1:0-6246 GCA_036568845.1 Devosia sp.
CCGCGACACCTCGGTCGTGGGCAGCGACAGATCGATCGCCCCCGCCTCGAACGTCGCCGCGGCGGTCTTTGCCGCCGCTTCGGCGGCGTCGCGGCCGTGGACGATCGCCGTCACCTCCGTCGCCAGCACCTTCTTGGCCTCGTTGAGCTCGACGCCCTGCAGCGCCCCAAGTTTCGCGATCTCATCGAGCGGCAGGCGCGTGAACACCTTGAGGAATCGCTCGACGTCAGCGTCCTCGGTGTTCCGGAAGTACTGCCAGAAGTCGTAGGGCGAGAAGAGATCGCCATTGAGCCACACAGCGCCGGAGGCCGACTTGCCCATCTTCTCGCCGGACGATTTGGTGAGGAGTGGCGTCGTCAGCGCGTAGAGCTGCGGCCCGCCCATGCGGTGGCTGAGTTCTACGCCGTTTATGATGTTGCCCCACTGGTCCGAGCCGCCGAGCTGCAAGACCGTGCCATAGCGCCGGTTGAGCTCGACGAAGTCGTAGCCCTGCATGATCATGTAGTTGAACTCGAGAAAGCTCAGCGACTGCTCGCGGTCGAGCCGCAGCTTCACCGAGTCGAACGAAAGCATGCGGTTAACCGAAAAGAAGCGGCCGACATCGCGCAGGAACTCGACATATTTGAGCTCCAGCAGCCAGTCGGCATTGTTGACCATCAGCGCCGGGTTGCTGCCGCCGTAGTCGAGGATGCGGCTGTAGACCTTCTTGATGCTCTCGATGTTCGAGTTGATCAGTTCCGGCGTCAAGAGCTTGCGCTGATCGTCGCGAAAGCTCGGATCGCCCACCATCGAGGTGCCACCGCCCATCAGGCTGATGGCGGTGTGACCGGTCTCCTGCAGCCAGTAGAGCATGGTGACGGTGATGAGATTGCCGATATGGATGCTGGTCGCGGTGGCGTCGTAGCCGCAATAGCCCACGATCTTGCCGTTCGCCGCGAGCGTGTCGAGGCCCTCGGCGTCGGAAATCTGGTGGATGAAGCCTCGCTGATCGAGGACGTTGAGGAAGTCGGACTTGTACTTGGCCATTGTGGGCTCTGGTGCTGGGGCGGCGCGACGCCCTCGTGGTTCGACAGGCTCACCATGAGGGCTACTGCAAGCCCGCTAGACCCTCACCCTGAGCTTGTCGAAGGGCGAGGATCGGGCGCTCTATGGCTTAGCGCCCCTTGCCCGCCGCGATTTCCGCGCGGCGCCGGTCAAGATACTCGGCGCAGGCGGCGATCAGCTCTTCCGTCTTGCCTTCGTAAAAGTGGTTGGCGCCTTCGACGATCTGCTGCTCGATGGTGATGCCCTTCTGGGTCTTGAGCTTGTCGACCAGCTTCTGCACCGACTGGGGCGGCGCGACGCGGTCCTTGTCGCCGTGGATAATGAGGCCGGACGAAGGGCAGGGGGCGAGGAAGGAGAAGTCGTAGAGGTTTTCGGGCGGCGACACCGAGATGAAGCCTTCCACCTCCGGCCGGCGCATCAGCAGTTGCATGCCGATCCAGGCGCCGAAGGAGAAACCGGCGATCCAGCAGCCGCGCGACTCGCGGTTGAGCGTCTGCAGCCAGTCGAGGGCCGCCGCCGCGTCGGAGAGCTCGCCGATGCCGTGATCGAACACACCCTGGCTGCGGCCGACGCCGCGCGAGTTGAAGCGCAGGACCGAAAAGCCGCGCTGCGCGAACATGTAGAACAGGTGGTAGACGATCTGGTTGTTCATCGTCCCGCCGAATTCCGGATGCGGATGCAGCACGATGGCAATCGGCGCGTTCGGGTCTTTGCCCTGCTGGTAACGGCCTTCGAGGCGGCCCTCGGGGCCATTGAAGATGACTTCTGGCATTACTCGTTTCCTTCACGCCATTCGCGCAGGTCTGCCCCGCGCGGATGGACGGTCTACCGGCTTGACGAACAGTCCGCTGCTTTCTAAAACTGGGGTCAGAAAATCAGTTTAGAATAATTCGAAACTGGTTTTCGGCCCGCGGTTCGGAGGCTTCCGGTCGCGTGACGGCTTGGTGAGCGCTCCTTTTAGAGAAAGTGAGCGTCCGATTTCAAGAAGTGTTTCGGGCCGTTGCGACCGCCACTGGGCGCCAGCCGCGGCGTTTCGGTTCTGGCACGGGCAAGGGTTGAATGACGCGACCGGCGATCTATCTCGACCATAACGCCTCCGCGCCCTTGCTGCCGGAGGCCCGTGAGGCACTGCTGGCGGCCTTCGAGCTCACCGGCAATCCATCGTCTGTGCATGGTCACGGGCGGGCCCTCCGCAACCTCATCGAGACGGCGCGGGCCAAGGTCGCAAAGCTGGCTGGCGCGGAGCGCGAGCAGGTCGTCTTCACCGGCTCAGCGACCGAGGCCATCACCCAAGCAATCGTCGCCGGGGCAAAGGCTTTCAATGTCGACGGGATCGTCGTGTCGGCCGGCGAGCATGCCGCGGTGCTCAAGGCCGCAGAGGCGACGCGCCTGCCAGCCAAGATCATCGGGCTCGACAAAGACGGACTGATCAAGGTCGAGGAGATCGCAGCGGCGATCAAGGCGGCCGATTCCGTGGGCATGAAGCTTCTGGTTTGCGTGCACCTGGTCAACAACGAGACCGGCGTGATCCAGCCCGTCGATCGCATCGAGGTGCTGGTCGGACCGAGCCCGCACTACCTTTTTGTCGATGCGGTCCAGGCATTTGGCAAGATGGCCCTCGAATTTTCGTCTCGCGCACCCGATATGGTGGCGGTGAGCGGACACAAGATCGGTGCTCCGGCCGGTATCGGCGCGCTACTGATGAAGGGCCATGCCGACCAGGTGCGGCTCATTCCCGGCGGCGGCCAGGAGACCGGCCGGCGCGGCGGCACCGAAGCCGCGGCGCTGATTTCCGCCTTCGGCGCGGCCGCCGAGGTTTTCCCGGACCGGTTCTACGACGCAAATGTCAGCGCGCTGGTGCGGGTGGCCGAAGACGGCATGCGGATGATCGCTCCCGATCTCGTCGTCTTCGGCGAGCAGGCGGACCGGATTGGCAACGTGTGTAATTTCGCCGTGCCGGGGCTCAAGAACTCGGTGGCAATGATGGGGCTGGATCTCGCCGGCCTGTCAGTCTCTTCGGGATCAGCCTGTTCCTCAGGCAAGGTAGGGCCGAGCCACGTGCTCGCCGCCATGGGTGTGGCGCCCGAACTGAGTGAATGCGCGCTGCGCGTGAGTTTTGGATGGAATTCGACGCTCGCTGACGTCGAGGCCTATCTCAAGGGTTTTGGCGAGGTCGTGGGGCGTCAGCGCGCCCGCCACGGCGTCGCAGCATAGGAAGAGAACAATGGCTCGTTACGACATCCCGACCCTCAAGGAAGAGATCGAAGGAGAGACTGTCGAGCAGGTGCTCGCGCTCGACGTCGACAAGTACAAGTACGGGTTCGAGACGCAGATCGAGAGCGAGCTGGCGCCCAAGGGCCTCAGCGAAGATATCATCCGGCTGATCTCGTCCAAGAAGAACGAGCCCGACTGGATGCTGCAGTGGCGGCTGGAGGCTTATCGCCGCTGGTTGACCATGACGGAGCCGAACTGGGCCAAGGTCCACTATCCCAAGATCGATTTCGACGAGATCCATTTCTACGCGGCGCCCAAGTCGACCGCGGGCCCCAAGAGCCTGGACGAGGTCGATCCAGCGCTGCTCGAGATGTACGAAAAGCTCGGCGTGCCGCTCAAGGAGCGCGAGCTTCTGGCCGGCGTCGAGCACCCGAAGGTGGCCGTGGACGCGGTGATCGACTCCGTTTCGGTGGTGACCACCTTCCAGGACGAGCTCGCCAAGCAGGGCATCATCTTCTGCTCGATCTCGGAAGCGATCAGGAACCACCCCGACCTGGTGCGGCAGTATCTGGGGTCGGTGGTGCCGGTTTCGGACAACTACTACGCCACCCTCAATTCGGCCGTCTTCACCGACGGGTCGTTCTGCTACATCCCGCCGGGCGTGCGCTGCCCGATGGAGCTCTCGACCTATTTCCGCATCAACGAGGCCAAGACCGGCCAGTTCGAGCGCACGCTGCTGATCGCCGACGAGGGCGCCTATGTGAGCTATCTCGAAGGCTGCACGGCCCCAGCCCGTAACGAGCATCAGCTACACGCGGCCGTCGTCGAGCTCGTGGCTTTGAAGGACGCGGAGATCAAGTACTCGACCGTCCAGAACTGGTATCCGGGCGACAAGGACGGCAAGGGCGGCGTCTACAACTTCGTCACCAAGCGCGGCGACTGCCGGGGCGACAATTCCAAGATCAGCTGGACCCAGGTGGAGACCGGCTCGGCCATCACCTGGAAATATCCGAGCTGCATCCTGCGCGGCGACGGCAGCCGCGGCGAGTTCTACTCGATAGCCATCTCGAACGGCCACCAGCAGGTGGATTCGGGCACCAAGATGCTGCACCTGGGCAAGAACACCACCAGCCGCATCATTTCCAAGGGCATCGCTGCCGGGTACTCGGACAACACCTATCGCGGGCGGGTCCTCGCCAATCCCAAGGCCAGCGGCGCGCGCAACTTCACGCAGTGCGACAGCCTGCTGATCGGTGACAAGTGCGGCGCGCACACCGTGCCCTACATCGAGAGCAAGAACGCCACCGCCGTGTTCGAGCATGAGGCGACGACCTCGAAGATCTCGGACGACCAGATGTTCTACTGCATGCAGCGTGGGCTTTCCGAAGAGGAAGCAGTGGCGCTGATCGTCAACGGCTTCGTCCGCGACGTGCTGCAGCATCTGCCGATGGAATTCATGGTCGAAACGCAAAAACTGATCTCGATCTCGCTGGAGGGGAGCGTGGGATGACGGATGAAGTTGGCAACCTGGTGCTGGAGCACCTGAAGCGTCTGCAGGCGGAGATGGCGCACATGCGGGAAGAGCAGCGGACCAGTTATTCCGGTCAACCTGCAATTCAGCAAACCCTAAACGCGCATTCGACGCTTCTGCATCAATGCCTGGAAGATATCGCCGGCGTTCGAATCCGGCTCGATCGCATCGCGCGACGGCTGGACCTGGTCGAGCCGGCAAAGTGAGACGCTGATGGCAAGATACTGGTTCGCGCGCAGGTTCCCGGTCGAGCAGGTGAAGGCCGACCGCATGGCGCCGGTGAGCCGCGAGGGTTGGGCCGTTGTCGCGTTCTTCGCCGGCTGCATGGTCGCCGGTGCGGTGGGCCTGTTCCTGTTCTCGTTCGCCTATCGCGAACCGTTCGTCGGCCTCTTGACCATGGTGATCTTTGTAGTCGTTGGGGCCGGTACATTCATTTGGCTCGCCAACGCCAAGGGCGACAAGCAACACACCGTCGACGACTATCGGTCGCGGCGCATCACCAATCCAACAACCTGAAGAACAAGGCCATTTGGCCGCTGACCGCCGCGAGGCGGGCGAGACCGGAGAAGACCAATGACGACGCCCATGCTGGAAATCCGCAACCTGCACGCACGCATCGAGGAGCGCGAAATCCTCAAAGGCGTGAACCTCATCGTGCCGCGCGGCGAAGTGCATGCGGTGATGGGGCGCAACGGCTCGGGCAAGTCGACGCTGTCCTATGTCCTCGCCGGCAAGGAAGACTATGAGGTCACGGAGGGCGAAGTGCTGCTCGACGGCGTCAACATTCTCGAGATGGAGCCCGACGAGCGCGCCGCGGCCGGTCTTTTCCTTGCTTTCCAGTACCCGATCGAGATCCCCGGCGTCGCCACGATGACCTTCCTCAAGTCGGCGCTCAACGCCCAGCGCAAGGCGCGCGGCGAGAGCGAGCTCTCGACCCCCGACTTCATGCGGGCAGTGAAGGAAGCCGGCGCCAAGCTGCACATCGACCAGGATATGCTCAAGCGCGCCCTCAATGTCGGCTTCTCGGGCGGCGAGAAGAAGCGGGCCGAAATCCTGCAGATGGCACTTCTGAAGCCGAAAATGTGTGTGCTGGACGAGACCGATTCCGGCCTCGATATCGATGCGCTGAAGGTGGTGTCCGAGGGCGTCAACTCGCTGCGTGACGGCGAGCGCTCGATGCTGGTGATCACCCACTACCAGCGCCTGCTGAATCACATCGTGCCCGACGTCGTGCACGTCTTCTCGGACGGCCGTGTCGTCGAGAGCGGCGGCAAGGAACTGGCGCTCGAACTCGAGGCCAAGGGCTATGCCGGCTTCAACGAAGCCGCGGCATAAGGAAGAGATCGATGAACGTCCCCGTCCGGCTCGGGCCGGCTGAACTCAAACTCATCGAGCAGCTCAACGGCGCCAATGCGGCGGCCGAGGCCGAGCGGCTGACCGGCACCGGGCTGCCGACC
>DATCRS010000478.1:0-3531 GCA_036568845.1 Devosia sp.
GATCCCGCCTCTTTCACGTCTAGCCCGCCGCGCGCACGAATGGCTCAACCGGCATGCGGTCGGCATCGGCATCCAGCAAGCGCTCGACACTCTCGCCCGATATCGGCCGCGATATGAGAAAGCCCTGCGCCTCGGTGTAGCCGAGCGCGTAGACGTTACGCAGCTGCTCCGCCGTCTCGACGCCTTCGGCGGTGATGGTCATGCCCAGGCGGCTGCCGATCTCCGCGACGGCGCCGACGATCGCATGGGCGGCGCCCGCCTCGTTGAGCGCCCGGACGAAGGCGCCGTCGATCTTGATCTTGTCGAAGGGAAAGGCGAGCAGGTAGCTCAGTGCCGAGTAACCCGTGCCGAAATCGTCCATGGCCACCTTGAGCCCCAAGGCGTGAAGCTGGCGCAGGGTTTCGAGATTGGCCTGGCTGTCCTCGAGGAACAGCGACTCCGTGATTTCGATCTCCACCCGGTCCGCATTGAGCCCGCTGGCAGCCAGTGCATTGACGATGATGCCGACGAGATCCCCGCGGCGGAACTGTCGCGAGGAGACGTTTACCGCGATGGCATAACCCTCGGGCCAGCTCGCCGCTTCGGCAAAGGCCTCGCGGATCACCCATTCGCCGATCGGTGCGATGAGCCCACTCTCTTCTGCCACAGGAATGAACTCGCCGGGTGGAACCATGCCGCGCCGCGGATGCCGCCAACGCAGCAATGCCTCGAACCCGCTGAAGGTCTGCGAGTGGAGGTTGACGATCGGCTGGTAGTGGAGCTCGAACTCGCTGCGCTCGAGCGCCTGGCGGAGATCGAATTCGATCTGCTGTCGATGGCGGACCGCGTTGTTGAGCGCCGGCTCGAAGAAGTGCGTGGTTCCACGCCCGTCTCCTTTGGCGGCGTAAAGGGCGAGGTCGGCCGCGGTGAGAAGCGCATCGATCGTGTCGCCATCGTCAGGGGCACGAGCGACCCCGATACTGGCCGCCAGGCTGATGTGCTGGTCGTTGATGGCAAAGGGCTCGCTGAAGCTCTCCTGGACCCCATCAGCGACCGTCGCGGCGAGATCGTGGTCGCTTCCCTCCACGAAGACGCAGAACTCGTCGCCGCCCATCCGCGCCACGAGGTGGGGCGCTGCCGCCCTGCTCAACCGCTGCGCCACGTTGCGCAACAGCCGGTCGCCGCTAGAATGCCCGAACGTATCGTTGACGCTCTTGAAGCCATCGAGATCGACGCAGAGGACAGCAAAGGGCGTGTCCGTCGTCTTTGCCCGTTCCAGCGTGCTGTGAAAGAGGTTGCGGTTGGCGATACCGGTCAGCGCGTCGTGATAGGCAAGGTGCTTGAGCTCCTGCTGGGCATGATGGAGTTCGGTGATGTCCTTGTGCGTCGAGACCCATCCGCCGTCCGCCATCGGCTGATGCGTGACCGCAATGATTTGGCCGGAATTGAGGAATTGGGCAGCCGCGACCGGCTGGTCGCGACCGATGAGCCTTAGGCGTTCCTCGACATACGTTCTGGCGTCATTTCCCACGTGGGTGTTGGCCGCGACCCGCGCCTCGAGGATTTCCCGAAACGATGTACCCGGGCGACCACAGCTCTTGGGCAGCCGGTAGATGTCAAGGAAGAGCTGGTTGCAGCTGATCAGCCGGCCGCGCCGGTCGTACATCGAAAAGCCGTGTGCCATATTCTCGATCGCGGCACTGAATCGGGCATTCTGCCGGCGAAGGGAAATCTGGCTGCGCTTGAGCTTGGCGGTCTGCTGGGCCACTTGGGCGCGCAGGGCGTCCTCCGCAGGCGCGGTGCCGGCTTGTTCGGCCATGCCTTCCGGTCTGTCAGTCGCCATTGCCCAGCGCCCCAATGGCCGCGAGACTAGGACTGGCCCGTAAAGATACGGTTATAGTGACTTAGGTCATACGCCGGGCACGCAGCATGCCGGCATAGATGCCCGGGCTCGACTTGGGGATGACCATGGCGTCGAGCCGCTTCTGGTAGAACTCGACTGGCCCGGGATCGCCGATAATGGCATAGCCGTAACCGGCTTCGCGCATGCCGCGAAGGGTGGCAAACAGCAGTGCCTCCCCGACGCCCTGCCCGCGCACGCTCTCGTCGACACCGGTGGGGCCAAAAAAGCCCTTGGCACTTGCATCGTGGCAGGCAAAGCCGAGCAGTTGTCCGTCCTTCACCGCCAGCCAGATCGTGGTCGGGAGGTTGCTGAGCGCGATCTCCGCCTCACCGCCCCACAGAGGGCTGAAGCGCTCGATGATCCAGTCGCGGACCGCGTAGCGCTCGGGCGGCAGCGCTCGACGCACCGTGATGCCGGCGTCGGCCATGCGGGCGTCGGCGGGGGTGTCCGGTAGGTCGTAGAGCCGAACAAGCAGGTCGCCGGTCTTTTCTGTCGCGGCCATCAGGTGTCCTCGTAGATGCCGTAGAGATTGGGCGTGAGCCCTACCAGGGCCGAAAAGCGTTCAAAGTCGCGACGCTCCGGCGCCGTCCAGCCGGCTTCTGCGATGGCCGAAAGCCGTGGGAAGACCAGGCGGTCGAAGACGCCGCGATCGGTCATCGGTTCGGACCAGATGCAGGCCTGGATACCCATCAGGCGCTCCGTTTCAGTGGCGCTCCAGCCGGCATTGGGCTGGAAGTTGTAGGTCTTTTCCGGCGACGACCAGCCGGCCCAGGCCGCCCCGCACTCATGCCAGTCCTCGCCATTCGCCATATCGAGATAGTAGGCCTGCCCGGGCGAGACCACGACTGCATAGCCCTCGGCGGCGAGCCGCTGGCTGGCCTCTACAGTGTGCCAGCCGACGAGATAGCAATTGTCCTTGTCGATACCGCCACCCTGCGCCGCCTCTTCCCAGGCGCCGGTGATCTTGCCCTCGCTGGTCAGAAACGCCTGTACTCGCTTGAGGAAGGCTGCCTGCAGCGGCGCGGCACCTTCAGCGCCAACATCTTTACGCATGGCATTGGCCTTTGGCGACGAGCCCCAGGCCTCGGCAGGCACTTCATCGGCGCCGATATGGAAGTACGCCGAGGGAAAGAGCTCGATCATTTCGGCAAAGATCGTTTCGAGGGCCTCGTAGACCGCTTCCACTGCCGGGTTGAGGCAGTTGTTGGGGAAAGCCTGGATAGACTGGTAGAGGCCGTTCTCGCCCGGATCCCGGAGCTGCGGCAGCGCCTGCAGCATGGCGTAGCAGTGGCCGGGCACGTCGATCTCCGGCACGATCTCGACACCAAAATCCTCTCCGACCGCGACGATGTCGCGGATGGCGTCCTTCGTGTAGTAGCCGCCGGCTTCCTCCGGCCCCGAACCCAGCAGGGGCGGCACCGGCTTGCCGTGTCCGCGCCAGGCGCCGATCTGCGTCAGCTCCGGAAAGGCTTCGATTTCGACCCGCCACGCCTCGTCGTCCGAGAGGTGCCAGTGGAAGATGTTGAGCTTGTTCCAGGCCATGATGGCGAGGAACTGCTTCACCTCCTCGCACGAATAGAAGCGGCGCGCGACGTCGAGGTGGCAGCCGCGCCAGCGCATCCGCGGCTGGTCCTCGATGCGGCCCGCCG
>DATCRS010000479.1:0-2291 GCA_036568845.1 Devosia sp.
GCATCCAGTACGGCACGGTAGAGCGCGAGCTGGTCGCTGGTGCGCGGCAGGCTCTGGCCGACCATGAATTGCAGCTCGGTGCGGAACAGGCCAATGCCGGCACTGCCGGTGTCGTCGATATGCGGCAGGTCGATGGCGAGCCCTGCGTTGATCAACAACTCGACCTTCTCGCCGTCCTTGGTGACGCAGGGTCGGTCGCGCAGCGCCAGATATTGCGCCTGGCGGCGGGCGCGGAAGCGCACCCGTTCGGCATAGGCCGCTTCGATCTCCTGCGACGGGCGCACATAGATCGCGCCCGAGGTGCCGTCGACGATGATGGCATCGCCGGGATCGGCAATGCCGGGCGCGTTGGGCACCTCACCGACGGCGGGAATGCCGAGCGCGCGAGCCACGATCGAGACGTGCGAGTTGGCCGTGCCTTCCTCCAGCACGATGCCGCGCAAGCGCTTGCGGTCGTAGTCGAGCAGCGCCGCTGGTCCCATCGCACGCGCGATGACGATGGCGTTGTCGGGCATCTGCTCGCGCGAGGGCGCGTGGTCCTGGCCGACCAGCTGCCGCATCAGGCGGTAGCCGAGATCTTCGAGATCGTGCAGCCGGTCGCGCAAATAGGGATCGGTCACGCGCAGCATGCGAGCGCGGGTGTCGGACTGGACGCGCTCGACCGCGGCTTCCGCCGTGAGGCCGGTGGCGACCGCCTCATGCAGCTTGTGCGACCAGCCCTGGTCGTTGGCGAACATGCGGTAGGCTTCGAGCACGTCGCGATGCTCGCCGCCCTCGGCGACATCGCCGCGCTCCAGCATGCGGTCGAGATCCGAACGCAGCTTGGCGAGCGCAGTGTCGAGCCGCTTGATTTCCTTCGGCAGGTCCTCGGCGATGTAGTCCTTGATGACGACACGCGGCTCGTGCAGCACGACATGGCCGAGCGCAATGCCGTCCGAGAGGATCGCGCCGGCCTTCTGCGTCGAATGGCGCGCGGCCGGCTCGAGGCCCGGCTGGGCCAGCGCGGACAATTCGCCTGACGCGATCAGCTCCGCCAGCACCATGGCGGTGGTCTGCAGCGCCTCGAGCTCCTCCTCGACATAGGTGCGCTTGGCGCGGTTCTGCACCACCAGCACGCCGAGCGTGTTGCCGGCGCGCAGGATCGGCACGCCAAGGAAGGAGTGGTAGATCTCTTCGCCGGTCTCCGGGCGGAACGAGAAGGCCGGGTGGCTCTGCGCGTCGTTCAAATTGAGCGGCGTCGCCTCGCTGGCGACGAGGCCGACCAGGCCCTCATGGGCGCTGAGCACAGTGTGATGCACGGCCTCGCGGTTGAGGCCCTCGGTGGCGTAGAGCTCGAGGGTGTTGTCGATGCGCAGCACATAGACCGAGCACACCTCGGCAACCATGTTGGCGGCGATCAGCACCACGATCTTGTCCAGCCGCTCTTGGGCCGAGACCTGCTCCGCCATGGTTTCGCGGAGCCGTCTCAACAAGACGCGGGGACCTCCCGACGCGCTCCGCATGAACCGTCAATCTCCTCCGTCTGCCCGGCCCGGCGATACTGGCCGGCGGCTGGCCCAAAATTCCAGAAAAACAATCAATTTGTTTGTCCGGCGCAGGCGCAAACCACAGCTTGCACCGAATCAGCGGCCTGAACTGGAATACAGTCTGCGGCAGCCCACCCTGTCCGCCGTATAGCGAATTGGGGCTTGTTTTGCCAAGCAAAACGCCTGCCAAACGCGAAGGTGTGTACACCCCAGCGTTTGCTGCGACCGCTAAGAGAAAATTAGTCCAATCATGGTCCGGAAACGTTCGAAGCGGTTTTCCGGCAAGACCAATGCTCGGACAGCAATCTGAAGCGCGACGACGGTCGCGCTTCAGGCCTGATCGAGGCCGTAGAGCGTGTGCAGCGTGCGCACCGCAAGCTCGGTATAGGCGGTGTCGATCAAGACCGAGAATTTGATCTCCGAGGTTGTAATAGCCCGGATGTTGATATTCCGTCCTGCGAGGGCCGAAAATGCCTGGGCAGCGACGCCGGCATGACTGCGCATGCCGCTGCCGATCACCGAGATCTTGGCGACGTCGGTCGCGGTATCCAGCCGTGCATACCCGATCTTGGCCTTGGCGGCGGTAATGGTGTCCTTGGCCCTGACATGGTCGGCGGCCGGCACCGTGAAGGTAAGGTCGGTGGTCTTGCCATCTTCGGATACGTTCTGAACGATCATGTCGACGTTGATATTGGCATCCGCGAGCGGGCCGAAGATCGATGCGGCAACGCCAGGCTTGTCCTCGATCTGGCGCACCGAGATCTG
>DATCRS010000480.1:0-14527 GCA_036568845.1 Devosia sp.
GTTTCTAGCCGACGCCATGAAGAAGGTAGGCAATGACGGCGTGATCACCGTCGAGGAAGCCAAGAGCCTCAACACAGAGCTCGAAATCGTCGAGGGAATGCAGTTCGACCGCGGCTACGTTTCGCCCTATTTCGTCACCAATGCCGAGAAGATGACCGCCGTCCTCGAGGACCCGGTGATCCTCCTCCACGAGAAGAAGCTCTCGAACCTGCAGTCCATGCTGCCGATCCTCGAAGCCGTCGTGCAGAGCCAGCGTCCGCTGCTGATCGTTGCCGAGGACATCGAGGGCGAGGCACTCGCCACGCTCGTCGTCAACCGTCTCCGTGGCGGCCTCAAGGTCGCTGCCGTCAAGGCCCCGGACTTCGGTGACCGCCGCAAGGCCATGCTCGAGGACATCGCCATCCTCACCGGTGGCCTGGTCATCTCCGAAGATCTCGGCATCAAGCTCGAGAACGTCACCCTCGACATGCTCGGCACTGCCAAGCGCGTGGAAATCTCCAAGGAGAACACCACGATCGTCGACGGCGCCGGCTCCAAGGAAGACATCACCGGCCGCGTTGCGCAGATCAAGGCGCAGATCGAGGAAACCACCTCGGACTACGACAAGGAAAAGCTGCAGGAGCGTCTTGCGAAGCTTGCTGGCGGCGTTGCCGTGATCAAGGTCGGCGGCTCGACCGAAGTCGAAGTCAAGGAGCGCAAGGACCGCGTCGACGACGCGCTCAACGCGACCCGCGCCGCGGTGGAAGAAGGCATCGTGCCGGGTGGTGGCGTTGCCCTCCTCCGCGCCTCGGCCAGCATCGCCGCCAAGGGCGTGAATGCCGACCAGCAGGCCGGCATCAACCTGGTGAAGCGCGCTCTGCAGGAGCCGGTCCGCCAGATCGCCAACAATGCGGGTGAAGAAGGCTCGGTCGTCGTCGGCAAGATTCTCGAGAACAGCGCCGCCAACTACGGCTACAATGCCCAGACCGGCGAATATGGCGATCTCGTCGCCATGGGCGTCATCGATCCGGTGAAGGTGGTTCGCACCGCCCTGCAGGACGCGGCTTCGGTCGCTTCGCTGCTGATCACCACCGAAGCGATGATCGCCGAAGTGCCGAAGGAAGCTGCCCCCGCGATGCCGGGCGGCGGTGGCATGGGCGGCATGGGCGGCATGGACTTCTAAGGTCCTCCCAAAGCTCAATCCGTCGATCCCAGTCACGGATTCTGAAGACGGCGCACCGGTCACCCGGCGCGCCGTTTTTGTTGGACCGGATATCTCTTTTTTGATATACTCTCAATATGTGGCACGTCGAGACTCTCAATCAGACAGTTGATGCCGAGCTCGAGGCGCTGCCGCTCGACCTGCTCGCGCGTCTGCAGCGGCTGATCCGCGTTATCGAGTTAGGCGGATTGGAAAGCTTACCACGCGATGCGACTAGGCACCTGGAGGGCAAGCTCTGGGAACTCCGTGTACTTGGACGGAGCGGTATCGCTCGGACGATCTATGTGACCGTGACTGGGCAGCGAGTCGTACTGTTGCGAGCCTTTGTGAAGAAGGCACAGAAAACGCCCCTGCGCGAACTGCAGATAGCGCGGGAGCGTGAAAGGGAAGTCAGATGACCAATATGCGTGATCTCCACGAGAAGTGGATGAAGAACCCCGAATACCGCAAGGAGTACGATGCTCTCGAGGAAGAGTTCAGCGTCATCCAGGCGCTTATCGAGGCGCGCGTGAATGCAGGCCTGACTCAGGAGCAACTTGCGCAGCGGATGGAGACGTCTCAAAGCAATATTGCGCGGCTGGAGAGTGGCAAGGCACTGCCGTCGGGACGCACGCTCAAGCGCTATGCCGAGGCTACGGGTACGCGTCTTAGAGTGAGCTTCGAGCCCCGCGGCAGAGAAGCAAGATTCGCCTCAGGCAAGTAGCTCATCTCCCGTTCAGCTTTGTTTCGCTATGCGCGAAGCGATCGAACAGGGGGGAGGCCATCATGCTGAAGTCGTTTTCCTCTGCGGTGGCAATCGTTGCCGCAGTTCTCGCCAGCCCAGCGATGGCGCAAGAAGCCGAGCCGCCGGCCTATCTCGATGATCGGTCGACGCCCGAGCAGTTGGTGCTCTCCTACTACAATGCCATCAACCGCTACGAATACGCGCGTGCCTATGGCTATTTCGGCGCGGAAGAGGCGCCTGACTTCGACAGCTGGCAGTTCCATTTTGACGACGTGGTAAAGGCCGAGGTCAGTTTCGGCGATATGGCGCAGGAAGGCGCCGCCGGCTCGATCTACTACCAGCTGCCCGTAACGGTCGATTACGAACACGCCGAGGGCCAGCATCACATCGAGCGCGGCTGCGTCGCCATCCGGTGGATCAACCCGGCCAACCAGGCGCAGCCACCGTTCCAGCCGATGTACATCATCAGCGCAGACCTCACGCCCGAGTCCGAAGCGCGGGGCTTTGCGCCGGCCAAGTGCCGCTAGCGGAAGATCAGGAGGCGAAGCGCCAGGACGATGGAGATGATCACCACCATCGGCCGGATGAGCTTGGCGCCGAAGCGGATGCCCGTGAGGGCGCCGACATAGCCGCCGATGAGCTGGCCGATGGCCATGGCGACAGCCACGGTCCAGACCACGTCGCCGGCAGGAATGAAGAGCGCCAGTGCGCCGGCATTCGAGGCGAGGTTCACAAACCTGGTGTTGCCGGCCGCCCGCGTAAGCCCGAGGCCAAAGAGCGTCACGAACCCCATGGTGAAGAAGCTGCCGGTGCCGGGACCGAAAATGCCGTCGTAGTAGCCGATGCAAAAGCCCATGACAGGCACCCAGATAGCGAAGGTCAGCCGGGCGCGGCTGTCGGCGTCGGTCAGTTTCGGGGCAAAGGTGAAGTAGAGCGCGATGCAGATCAGCGCCACCGGCACGGCCAGCGAGAGCAGCGAGGTGTCGATGTTCCTGACCGTGAACGCACCGAGGAACCCGCCTGCAAAAGCTGCCGCGATCGAGAGGCCGATCTCGGACAGCGAGACGTAGCCCTTGCGCCAGTAGGTCGTAGCCGCCATGGCGGTGCCGATCACCGACTGTACCTTGTTGGTGGCAAATGCGGCGACTGGCGGCAGACCGGCCGAGAGCAGCGCCGGCACCGCGATCAGCCCGCCACCGCCCGCAATAGCGTCCACGAAGCCGGCCAGCATGCCGACGGCGCCGAGGGCGAGGAGAGTGACAAGATCAACGGTCATGGGGTCGCGGCACCGCTAGAGCAGTGTCGAGATGCCCGGCGGGACGCCGCCCATGATCGAGAGCAGCGCCTCCAGCTGCGCCTTGCGAAGCGGCGTCCAGTCGGCGGTGCGCGAAACGATGAGGTTGGCTTCCGACTTCATGATCAGCCCGTCCTCCAGCACGCGGAGCTGGTTGGCAGCGAGGGTCGAGCCAGTCGAGGTGATGTCGACGATGAGGTCGGCCGAACCCGATGCCGGGGCCGCTTCCGTTGCACCGGCGCTTTCGACGATGCGGTATTCGGCGATGCCGAACTTCTGGAAATGCCGGCGGGTCAGATTGACGTACTTGGTCGCCACCCGCAGCCAGCGGCCGTGGCGGGCCCGGAAATCCGAGGCCACATCGGCAAGGTCGGTCATCTGCTGCACGTCGATCCAGCTGTCGGGCACGGCGACCACGACATTGGCCTCGCCGAAGCCGAGGCCGCGGACAAAGAGCACGTTGTCCTCGCCGTTCTCGCTCGCCTCGTGGATGAGGTCCGTACCGGTGACGCCGATATCGACGCCGCCCAGGATCAGCTCGCGCGCGATCTCGGCGGCCGGATAGAAGCGCACCGTCACCTGCGGCTGGTTCTTGATCGAGCCGACATAGCTCCGCGCGCCTCCCGGCCGCGCGATGGTCAGCCGCGAGGACGAGAAGGCCTTGCGGGTCATTTCTTCGAGCCGGCCCTTGGACGGCACGGCCAGCGTCAGTCCGCCGGTCATCGCGAGGCCTCCCGTTCCAGCCGCTCGGTCCAGAGGGCGCAGCCCGAAGCGGTGATCGGCTGCGTGGCGCCGAGCCGGTCGAGCAGCCGGTCGTATTCGCCGCCCGATGCGAGCACCTCGCCCTCGCGCCCGGTCATCTCGAAGACGATGCCGGTATAGTAGTCGAGCCGCGGCGAGAAGCTGGCGTCGAAGATGACGTCGGCATTGGGCGACAGCGCCTTCAGCGCCGCAGCGTGGTTGCGGACCTGGAACAACGGCTCCTCGAAATCGAAGCCATGGTCGCGGCAGAGCATGCCGATGGTGTCGAGTGCCCGCTGGGCGCTGTCGGAGATCGAGAGATATTCCTGCAAGAGCTTCACCGTCCGCTCGGGGATCGGCGCGGCGTCGAGCGCCTGCTTTTCGAGATAGCGGTCGGCGATCTCCTCGGGCGTGCGGCTGCCGATGAGCGAGAGGCCGGCGGACAGCATGGCGTCGGTGACGATCTCGATCACCGTTTCGCGCCCGTCCGGCGCCACCACACCGGCGCGCTCAGGCGGATTGGTGAGCCGGTCCATCAGCCGCCCCAACGCCTCGGGATGGCCGAAACGGTGCCGGATGCGGGCGCGCCATGCCTCGGGCACTTCGGCCGCCTCGAGGAATGCCTCGAACAGCCCGACCCCGCCGAGCCGGACATTCGGTGCCGTGATGTCGTAGATGGCGAGTGCCCAGCGGGCGAAGGTCAGCACCTGGTCGAGCGCGGAGTCCGCGTCGGGCTGGCCGAGCAGCTCGAGCCCGGCTTGCTCGTGCTCCACCGGCATGCTGTCGACCTGGCGGAAGATGGTGCCGAGATACGTGTAGGCCGCGGGAACGCCCACCAGCCCATCCTCGAGATAGCCCTGCGCGATAGGCAGGGTGAAGTCGGGCCTCAAACAATATTCGATGCCGTTGTTTGCCGTGGTCAGCAGCAGGTTGCGGCCGAACTCCTCGCCGGCGAGGTCGAAGAACGGGCCAGCAGGCAGCAGCAATGGCGGCGTCACGCGCGTCACCGTGCGCGACTCGACGAGGCGCACCAGCGAGGCGTAGCGCTCCGAGGCCGTCTTCACGTATTGCGCTCCAGCCAGGCCTTGACCGCCGGCAGCGCCGAGATCTTGTCGACGATCTCGGCATCGGTGCATTCGAACTGCCCCGGCCGCTCCGCCTTCCACTCGGCATTGTCGGTAATGTTGGCCGCGGCTTCCTTGCCGGCGATCAGATCCTTGATCTGCACCACCCCGCGCGCCCGCTCGTCGGTACCCTCGATGATCACCGCCGGGGAGTTGCGCTTATCGGCATAGGCCACCTGCTTGCCGAAGTTCTTGGTGTTGCCCATGAACATCTCGGCCCGGATGCCGGCCTTGCGCAGCCGCGAGGTGATCTCCTGGTAACGGGGGGTCTGATCTTTGTCCAAGACCAGCACCACCACCGGACCCACCGGCTCCGCCATGCCGAGATTGCCGGTCATCTTCAGCGCATTGGCGAGGCGCGAGACGCCGATGGAAAAACCGGTCGCCGGCACCGGCTCGGAACGGAAGCGCGAGACCAGCCCGTCATAGCGGCCACCGCCGCCGACCGAGCCGAACACCACGTCCTGGCCCTTCTCGTTCTGCACCTTGAAGGTGAGTTCGATCTCGAACACGGGGCCGGTGTAATATTCGAGGCCACGGACGATCGAGGCGGTGATGTCGATGCGGTCCTTGTAGCCGGCGGCTTCGAACTGCCGCGCCATGGCGTCGAGCTCGGCGATGCCCTCGGTGCCGATGTCGGTCTGCCCGACGCTGGTCTGCCAGCTCAGAAAGGTCTTGCTGTAGTCGCCCACGACCTGCTGCGCCGACGTGGCGAGGAAATCGAGGATGGTCTGGATGCCGGCAGCCTCGAGCTCGGCGCCCTTGGTGAAGTCGCCGGAATCGTCCCTGCGGCCCTTGCCGAGCAGCAACTCGACGCCATCGAGGCCGAACTTGTCGAGCTTGTCGATGGCACGCAGCACAGTGAGCTTCTGCTCGTTCGAGGCCACGCCGGCGGCCTGCAGGACTCCATCCAGCACTTTGCGGTTGTTGACCTTCACCACGTATTTGCCGGCCAGTCCCAGCGCGTCCATGGTGTCGGCCATCATCATGCACATTTCGGCATCGGCCTCGGGACCGGCTGCACCAACCGTGTCGGCATCGAACTGCATGAACTGACGGAAGCGGCCCGGCCCCGGCTTCTCGTTGCGGAAGACGTAGCCCGCGCGATAGCTGCGATAGGGTTTTGGCAGGTCGTTGAAATTCTCGGCGAAGTGGCGGGCGAGCGGCGCGGTGAGGTCGTAGCGCAGGCTCATCCATTGCTCGTCGTCGTCCTGCAGCGAAAACACACCGGCATTGGGCCGGTCGGTATCAGGTAGGAACTTGCCGAGCGCCTCGGTATACTCGAACAGCGGTGTTTCGACCGGATCGAAGCCATAGCGCTCGTAGACCGCCTTGATCTTGCCGATCATCCGATCGACAGCCGCGATCTCCGCGGGCAAACGGTCTTCAAAGCCCCGCGGGAGCCGCGGTTCGATGCGCTTAGTCTTCTCTGACATGATCCGGTCCAGATTCCGCGGCTTCCTAGCGGAATCCGACATTCTAGACAAGGCAAACGGCCCCTGTGGCAGTTCGGCAACAACCACCCCCAAGTGCGACAGGCTGCCGCATCCAGGGTTGCCATGGGGGAGACTCAGGTTTAGAAGCGCCACTCCCGCAACGCCAACGACGGAGGATTCAATGACCAATCGTCCCGATACCCTTATGTGTGGCGTGTCTGTCGGCGGGGAAGCCGTAAAGCCACGGCACTAGCGGCACCGCGGCTCCCAGCCGCCTGACCGCCACACTTCCAGACTTCCGACTCTACTAACCGGCTCTGCGCACGGGCGACTCGTCGCCTTCGCCCAGGGTCCGATCAACCGTCTTCAAACCCATGGAGCCGGCGCGGCGACGCGTCCGGACGACGACAATGACTCTGCTTTCCTACTCGGGGAGCAGTGCGCGACGTGACCGCCTCAGGCGGTTCCGTCCCGTACGCGCTCTTTTGACTCTGATTGCCGTCCTGCAAGCCAGGGCGGCCCTCGCGCGGATCACGCGCCGCAAGGCGGGCTCGATCCGCGACGTCCCCCACTACCTGCGGAAGGATCTCGGCCTGCCCGAGGTCGACGAAACGGAGTGGGCTCAAAACCACATCACCATCCTGACTTACCTGAGGCTCAAATGACCGATCTTTCCATTGAACGTTCCGCCCGTCAGCTCGACGCTCCGGCTCCGCGGCCACGCGGCGGCAGGGTGCTCATCGCGGCCGTTGCCACGTTAATGAGCGGCCGGCCGCTGGGCCGCGCGAGTCAGCCCCCACGCTCGCGTGGCTCACCGCCCCGCCACCTCCACGCCGACCTCGGCCTCGCCCCCACCGAAGATCAATGGTGGCGTGCGCTGGACCGGTGGTGAGGTGCTAGAAGGGAGGGGCATCGCGCAGGGAAGATCCCGTGCCCCTCTCTTGCTCGGCTAAGGACTTAGCAAACGCTAAGTCCAAGGCCTCGCTTTCTCTCCCGCAGGGGGAGAGATGGTGCCGGGGCGCGATCTCTCAAACCTCTCCCCCCTTGCGGGGGAGAAAGCGATTTCCTGGGTTTAGCTTGAGCCTCTTCGCGAAAGCTAAGCCCTTGGAAATCGCAAGAGAGGGGCGTGGGATATTCCCATGCCGACGACCCTACCGCACCGGCCGCTTCATTGCCGCCCGCTCGGCTTCCACCTCTTCCCTGCAGAAGCAGCCATCGATGTGGTCGTTGACGAGGCCCATGGCCTGCATGAAGGCGTAGACGGTGGTCGGGCCGACAAAGCTCCAGCCGCGCTTGCGAAGGTCCTTGCTCAACGCCTTGGAGACCTCGGTGTGCGCCGGGATCTCGCCGGCCACGACCGGGCCCTTCACCGGCTCGGGCTCAAATCCCCAGAAATAGGCAGCGAGCGAGCCGAACTCCCGGCGGAGGTCCCGCGCCCGCTTTGCATTGTTGAGGGTCGAGGCGATCTTGCCGCGGTGGCGGACGATGCCGGCGTCCTGCAGCAGCCGCTCGATGTCGGCCTCGCCCATCGCGGCCACGCGATCGATGTCAAAACCCTCGAAGGCCTGCCGGAAATTCTCGCGCTTTCGGAGAATGGTGATCCAGGCGAGCCCCGACTGGAAGCCCTCGAGGCAGATCTTCTCGAAGAGCCGCGTGTCCGACACCACCGGCCGCCCCCATTCGCGGTCATGATAGTCGAGATAGAGCGGCTCGCTCCCCGCCCACCCGCAACGCGTCTTCTCGGTCATCGTCGTTCCTCCGTGGGTCGATTGACTCCTCGTGCCGCACCCTTAACCCGCCGTCAACCACCGCGCTTCTCTCCGCCTTAACCATCTCGCTTCACTGCGCTTTCGCCAATTTGCGTAACACTTCGCCCGGTTTTTCATCTGTGAGTGAGTGAAGATGTCGCGTTGGGTTCGTGCCGCTTCGATCGGCCTTGCAGTTCTGCTTTCGGTTTCTACCGTCGCGCCGGCGCTGGCGCGCAGCAACAATCTGTTCGAGCGCATGTTCAACCCGCCCCCGGGCATGACGCTCACCACGGGCAAGCCGACCAATGGGCTGCAACTGCGCTCGGGCAAGGTGCGGCTCGACCCCCAGTTCATGCGCCAGGTCGTCGCCTACGAGGGCAAAGAGAAGGCCGGGACAATCATCGTCCATACCGGCCGGAAGTTCCTCTATCTCGTGCTCGGCAATGGCAAGGCCATGCGCTACGGCATTGGCACCGCTCGCACGGGCTTTGAGTGGAGCGGCACGCACAAGGTCACCAACAAGCGCGAGTGGCCGAGCTGGACGCCGCCGGCCGAGATGCGCCAGCGGCAGCCCGGCCTGCCCGCCCGCATGGACGGCGGCATCAACAATCCGCTCGGCGCTCGCGCCCTCTATATCGGCTCGACGCTCTACCGCATCCACGGCACCAACGAGCCATGGACCATCGGCCAGAACGTCTCTTCGGGCTGTATCCGGATGGTCAACGATGATGTGATCGACCTTTACGCGCGGGTGAAAATTGGCGCCAAGGTCATTGTCCTTTAGTTAGGATTTTCAGGCACTATCCCGGCCGGGGTAAAGGTCGGACAGTCCGCCGTGGTGCATCGTTTCAAGGCTCTCCTCAAACGCTTCCAGCGCGATGAGCGCGGTGTGTTCATGGTGTTTTTCGGCATCCTGGCGCTGGTGCTCATCGCCGCCGGCGGTGCCGTGGTGGATTTCACGTCCATCGAGCAGGCACGCACCCGCACCCAGAACATACTCGACGCCGCCGCGCTGGGGCTGCAGCCGCACGTGTTCGACGATCCGAGTGTCTGGACGCAGGCACGGTTCGCGCAGGAGGCGCAGGACCTGCTCAATGAGAACCTGACCGACGGGAACGTCACGGCCGCTGTCGACGGCGTCGAAACGAATGCCCGCAACGGCCAGCTCATCCTCCACGCCACCATCACGGTTTCGACGCCCTTCGTTTCGCTTGTCGGCATCCAGAACGTGAGCGCGCGGCTCGTGTCCGAAGCGACCCGCAAGCGGCTCAATCTCGAAGTCGCCATGGTGCTCGACAATTCCGGCTCCATGGGCAGCTACAGCCGCATGACGGAGCTGAAGAAAGCGGCCAAGCTCGCGACCGATATCCTGTTCGACTACGAAAACACCCAGCCCAACGTCTTTATTTCGGTCATTCCGTTTACCGCCTATGTGAACGTGGGAACCAACAACCGTACCGCGAGCTGGATGAGCCAAACCGGCGCTTCCAGCATCTCGCACCTCAACTTCGACAATGACGAGCGGGACTCCACCCCATTTACCGGCACGGTCAGCCGCTGGAGCCTCTACGACGGCTTCAACAACGAGCCCTGGGACGGCTGCGTTGAAGCGCGCGTGACCCCGTTCGATACCGACGACACGGTGCCCAACAACGCCGTGCCTGATACCATGTTCCAGCCGGTCTTCGCGCCGGACGTTGGCCCGAACACTTCCCTGAGCTCGAACTCCACAAGCAATTACATCAATCCAGACACAAGCTCGACCTGCCGGGTGGCACCGATTTGGAAACAGACCAGAACCAAGACCAATTGCACCAGCAACGGCGCCAACAACGCAGGCAATTTCAATTCCTGCTCCGGCGGAAGCGATGACTATACAGGCAGCAAAAACGAGTGGGGTGCGGCGATTGCGTCGCCACCCACAACCCAGCCCGCCGATAACTCCGCATACTCGTACTATAATACCGGCACATGCACGACCGTCTATACCAGCAAGTTGACCGCGGGAAACGGCAACAACGCTGCCAGCCGCTGGACGAACGTCCGGACCATTACCTGCACTTACGACTTCTCGGACAAAGAGCTGCAGGAGCGCCTCTGCAAATACGCCGGCAAGAGCTTTTCCGGCGACGGCGCGCGGTCCGACTGCCCCGGCACTGCGGTGCTTCCGCTTACCAATAATCGCACCACCGTGAAGAACCGCATCGATGCGATGGTGGCCAGCGGCTCGACCAACATCGAGCAAGGCGCCGTCTGGGGCTTCCACTCGCTCTCACCGACCGAACCTCTCAGAGAGGGCCGCGACTACGACGAAGCGACCTCCAAGATCATGATCGTCATGACCGACGGCGAGAACAACGTGAATTATGCCGGCTATTCGAGCAGCAATCCGTTCGGCGTCTCAGCCTGGACCGCATGGGGCTACCGCTCCAACAAGCGTCTGTTGACCGAATCCACGACGCCGAAGGACTCGGTGGCCACATCCTCGCAGGTCATCAGTGAGGTGGACCGCCGAACGGTTCTGGCCTGCGCCAATGCCAGAGCCATGGGCATCACCGTCTACACGATCGGCCTCTCTGCTCCGAATGCAACCACCATACAGATGCTCAAGGATTGCGCCTCACCGAGCAAGACGGAAAACGGGGTCACCACCAACTACTGGTATTTCCCCAACAGTTCTTCCGAGCTGTCGACTGTCTTCCAGGACATCGCAGAGCAGCTCTCGGAACTGCGCCTCGCTCAGTAGGGATCAGTGGCGGGCAAGCCGGAAACGGCGCCCACCCGGGAAGCCGGACAGCGCGCGGCGCTGCTCGTCCTCGGTCAGCCCCTCGAACTCGACCTCGAGCACGCTTTCGGGTGCGTCGGCGGCTGCAATCACCTCATCGGTGTGGGCGAGGCGAACGCCATTCGCTGCTGCGAGCCACAGGCGGGGAACAGGTCCAGGAACGATGGCGGGCTTCTGCCGGTGCATCTCGAACTCCAAGAACATCGCTGCAGAAACGCCCAGCCCCCTCATCCAGTTTCCGCACAGAGCCGTGAGAGTCCACTCAAAGCGGTGAACCAATGGCCAATGGGCCGTTCATTTGACGTTCATCAACGCGGCAACCGCGTGACCAGCCTAGGCGTTTCTTCAGCCGAAGACCAAGGAGTCCGCCATGGGCCACGTCCGCTACTTCGTTATCCCGCATGACGAAAACTGGCTCGTCACGCTCGAGGGCCGCCGCATGGCGCGTGTCGCTACGCGCCGGGAGGCGATCAACAGCGCCATCGTGATGGCCGACCTCATGGGCAGCATGGGTTACGATGCCGACGTCATGCTGGACGAAGGAGAAAAGCTCACGCTCATATGGATTTACGGCAAGAACAGGGTTCGCGGTTCGCACCCGCGAAGGGTGGTGCCGCGCAAATCCGCCAGCCGCCGCTCGCACATCAAGCCCGTCGAAATGCCGGCGTGACCGCCATGCCCGAGTCGCTGCAACAGTCGGTCTCCATCTGGCGCCATCCGCGCCGCTGGGGCTTCATCACCTTCAACGCGCTGGCGCTGGCGGCGCTGGTGAGCTGGATCCTCGCCACGCAGAACGACGTTGAAACGCTTGGTGTTTTCGGCCTCCCCTATTACGCGCTGGGGTATGTGGGCATCGCCTTCCTCCTGGTCGCGTGGCTCGCCGCCTGGGTAGCCTGGATCGTCATGGTGGCTCGCCGGCGGCGTCACGCTTCCTAACGCGCGCTGCCCTCGCTTGATTTCCGTCAAGGCTCGCACGGTGCCGAGCGGGGATGTTGCAGTAATGCGCAACATCAAAGGAAGCGGCCATGAATCCGTCAGATGCCATCCAGCCAGTTTCGGCACCGAGCGTGCGGGCAGCGAGTTCGAACGCCGTGGAAGCCCGCCAACCGCCAGTCATCTATCACATCCTGCTGGAGCTTGGGCGCGAGCCGGGCGCGCACCCGTTCGGCGACCGCCAGCACGTCTATCACCTCTATCTGCCACTGCTCGAAGACCGGCGCATCGACGCCGAAGCCTGGAAACTGAGCCGCGCGCTTTGCCGCGTCCGGCGGCAGCGGCCGGGCGAGCCCGAGGCGAGTGGCCTGATTCTGCATGGCGCAGGGGGCAACTGGTACTTCGACTATCCCGGCACCGCGGCCGATGAGAGCGGTTTCCGCCTTCAGAACGAACGCTTCACCGTCGGCGAATACGTGTCGATCAGGGAAGATGACGACCGTCTGCACACCTTCCAAGTCGTTTCCATCAAGGCACTCTAGGGGGCAGCCGTGATCAGGGATATCGTCGTCCATCTTACCGGCTCGAGTGAGGACACAGTCCGTCTGGACTATGCCAATGGCCTGGCGCTTTTGCTGGGGGCCCACCTCACCGGCATGCAAGTCCATGCCATGCCCGATATTCTGGCCATCACGGATCCTTCGGGCTCGTCTTTCCTGCAGCAGCTGATCGAGACTTCCAACAAACAGGCCGACAATGTCAGCGCCCGCCTCAGAGAGAAGCTCGCCGCCTTCGGACCGCATGCCGAACTGCGGCGGCTCGATCTGTTTCCGGACCAGGTTGGCAGGAGTCTGGCGTCGGAGGTCAGGGTGGCCGACCTTTTTGTCGGCACGCGCCCCTATGGCGATCCGGCAAAAGGCGAACGGATCGAGGAGGCGGTGCTGTTCAGGTCGGGCCGGGGATGTCTGTTTCTTCCGCCCAAGGTAACAAGAGCGGCGAAGCTGGACACCGTGGTCATCGGCTGGAAGAACACGCGCGAAGCGGCCCGCGCCGTCGCCGCCGCGATCCCCTTGCTGCAACTGGCGACCAATGTCGACGTGATCATGGTGTCCGAAGGGGACGGCTCGCTCGGCCTCGAACACGGCGTGGACATCGGCAAGTACCTGAGCCGCCACGGCGTCACGTCCGAGATCCGCACGGTTCCAGGCGCGCCCGATACGGCCGAGGCCCTGCAGCGCGAGGCGCACGCCTCGGGCGCCGACCTCATCGTCATGGGCGCCTACGGACATTCGCGGCTTCAGGAATTCGTCCTCGGCGGCGCGACGCGCGATGTACTGAAGAACTCCGCCATTCCGGTGTTCATGGCGCACTAGCGCCGCGCCTCCCTCGGAAGCCGCCGCGTGCCGCGCCATACGGCGCGTGAAAATAGCTGAAGAGAAGTGGTACCGCCTCCCCGGTTCGAACGGGGGACCCCTAGATCCACAATCTAGTGCTCTAACCAGCTGAGCTAAGGCGGCACGGAACGCGGCGGAACATAGTTATGGATGTCCGCCCTGACAAGCGCAGATTTTGCATGGGTCGCAAGTCTGGGTTTACCGCCCACGGCTTAACCATGCCGGCGATTGCCCGCTCGCATCCGTTCCGCTGATATGGACCGGCGAAGACCCGCACTATATTAGAGAAGAGTTAAGTTTTGTGTCCCGGTTGTGTCGATCTGGCACACCTCGCCAAGTGAACGCGCGTGAGCTCAGAGTGGATCAAATCGTCGACCGGTCGCCGAGTGCTGCAGCACTGGGCCGACGCCCGGCCGGCCTGGCTCTGGTCCGCCGACGGCGAGAGACTGATCTGGCGCAACATCAGCGCCCGCTTCTTCCACGGCCGGGTGAAAAAGCACGGCGTCAAGCTTGCCCCCGAGGCGGCGCCGATCAAGGGCCAGATCCCGCGACTCATCCGTATGGGATCGGTCGGTAGATCGAGCCTCTCGCGCATTCAGTTCCTCGCCGGCGATCGGCCGATTTCGACTACCTGCACCGTGACCCCGGTCGAACTCGAGGATGGAAACCTCGGGCTCCTTATCGTCGGGGTCGACGCAATAGAGCCGGAACTGCTCGAGAGCCCGAACCTCACCGGAGCCACGTCGGGGCTGCTGCCAGACGGCAGCGACTACCTCCTCATCGACGAGGATGGGCAAGTCGCCGGTGGGACCGAGCGCGCGTTGGAGCACTATGCGCCGCAGCTCGAAAGCGAGGGCTTGCCGGAGTTGCCTGACGAGGGCAGCGGTGAGATCAGCGTGGGCGGCGCAAGGCTCACGGTCACCCGGTTCAAGGCCAGCCCGCACGAGGCCGTGCTGCTGCTGTTCGAGGGCGACCCGCCTGCCGCGAGCATCGCCGAGATTCGCGCCGACGAAGGGCTGCGCGAGCGCGAGGTCGATGAAGAGCACACCCATCCCGAACCGATGCTGCCGCTCGGCATTGCCCCGGTCGAGCACCCACAGCCGCAGGCAGGCGAAAACGACGAGAACTGGGTGGAACCGTTCGAGCC
>DATCRS010000481.1:0-7628 GCA_036568845.1 Devosia sp.
CTGCCTCATCACTGATGCCTGGGTTGGGATCGACCTCTTCCTCAAACCGGGCGAGGAGGTCCTGGTCGCCCGCGATGGCAGAGATGTCTCGACGATCTTGAAGGAACTCAGCGCGGAGCAGGCCAGCGCTATCGGAGAACGCGCGCTACACCGTGTCCTGGGCGAGCACACCTATGCGCATCGCGCCGAACAAGTCGATCGAATCTTCAGGACCTTCGTTCGTGCCGCGGTCGAGGCAGCCGAATGAAGCTCAACATCGTCATTGTCGGCCTCAGCCTCTCCTCCTCGTGGGGAAACGGCCATGCCACGACCTACCGCAGCCTGATACCGGGTCTGGTGGCGCTCGGGCATAGTGTGCACTTCCTGGAGCGGGACGTGCGCTGGTATGCGGCTCACCGCGACCTGCCTCGACCGACCTTCTGTGAACTCAGCTATTACAACAGCATAGCGGAGCTGTCGGATCGTTTTGGGCGGCTCATCGCAAGGGCCGATGCGGTGATCATCGGCTCCTACGTTCCCGACGGGGTGCAGGTGATCGACGCTATCGCCGCGATGTCCCCGCAGCAGCTGAGCTTTTACGATATCGACACGCCCGTCACCCTGGCCAAACTGCGGGCCGGTGACGAAGAGTACATCGCCCGGCGGCAGGTACCGCTGTTCGACACCTATTTCTCCTTTTCGGGCGGGCCGACGGTGACCCGGCTCGAACGCGAGTTCGGCGCCCGCCGGGCAGCCGCGCTCTATTGCTCGGTCGATCCCGAGCGCTATGCGCCGACAGGTGAACCCATCGCCTGGGACCTCGGCTATCTCGGCACGTACAGCAGCGATCGACAGCCGATCCTGGAACGCCTGCTCCTGGAGCCGGCACGGCGCCTACCGCACATGCGTTTCGTGGTGGCAGGACCGATGTACCCCGAGACCATTGACTGGCCGGACAACGTCGAACGCATCGACCACCTTCCTCCATCCGAGCACGCATCTTTCTATAGCCGCCAGCGCTTTACGCTGAACGTCACCCGGGCGGACATGAGGGCCGCCGGCTGGTCGCCCAGCGTGCGCCTTTTCGAGGCGGCAGCCACCGGTACGCCGATCATCAGCGACACCTGGCCCGGACTGACGGACCTGCTGCCGGCGCCGTCCGCTATTCAGCTGGCCGAGCAGCCTGACGACGTGGTCGGGGTCCTCACAGAAGTCTCCGCGGCCTCCCGCCGCCGGATGGCGGAGACCGCCCGGAGCCTCGTGCTACGCGGGCACACCGGCACGGCCCGCGCCCGCGAACTGGTCGAGGGCCTGACCCAGCATCGGCCCTTGCGGGATTTCCCATCCGACATCGAGTTTCAAATTGAAGAGAAGGCGACGACATGAACCGCCAATGGATACATAGGGACGAGGCGCTGACCGCGCTGGTTGCGGGAGGGGCCGGCTTCGTCGGCTCGCATCTCTGCGACGAACTGCTCGCCGTCGGCTTCAACGTCGTCTGCGTCGACAGTCTGCTCACTGGTCGCGAAAGCAACATAAGGCCGCTCGAGAACCATCCTGGTTTTGTATTCATCGAGCAGGACATCACTGAACCCTTGTCGATCGAAGGACAGTTGCACCGGGTTTACAATCTCGCCTGCCCGGCATCGCCCCCGCACTATCAGGCCGACCCTGTCCACACGATGATGACCAGCGTGGTTGGGACCAAGAACCTGCTCGCCCTTGCCGAGGCGCACGGGGCCCGCTTCCTCCAGGCGTCGACGAGCGAGGTCTATGGCGACCCCGAAGAGCACCCACAGCGCGAGGACTATTGGGGCCACGTCAACCCTACGGGACCGCGGGCCTGCTACGATGAGGGGAAGCGCGCTGC
Organism: Devosia sp.; assembly: GCA_036568845.1. Classification (GTDB taxonomy): domain Bacteria; phylum Pseudomonadota; class Alphaproteobacteria; order Rhizobiales; family Devosiaceae; genus Devosia_A. Next base: position 1,850 of record DATCRS010000481.1, read on the forward strand.
GGAGTCCCTCTGCTTTGATCTGTGGCGTGCCCGACGAGTCGATGCCCGGGTGGCTCGCATCTTCAACACCTACGGCCCTCGCATGCGCGCCGACGACGGCCGCATCGTTTCCAACCTCATCGTGCAGGCCCTCCAGGGCGAACCCCTGACCATCTACGGCAGCGGCGAGCAGACCCGCTCGTTCTGCTACGTGAGCGACCTGGTGGCAGGACTGATCGCGCTGATGGAGAGAGCCGACAACCCACGCGTACCGGTCAATCTTGGCAACCCCGGGGAATTCACCATCCTCGAACTCGCCGAGATGGTGGTTGCGGCCATCGAGACCTCCTCGAAGATCGTTCATCGGCCGCTGCCTGCCGACGACCCGCAGCGGCGCAGACCCGACATCACCCGCGCGCAGGAACTGCTCGGCTGGGCACCACGCATCGCGCTTGCGGAAGGTTTGGTCCAAACCATCGGATGGTTTGCGGCTGACCTCGCCGGCGCCGACGGATCGCCTTGGATCGGGGCCGGAACGGGCCCCACCGCAACAGCTGGCGCGGTCCGCTGAGCGGAGGCAATTTGCTGTCGCGGCGGGAACTGGGTTGGGTGGTCTAGGTTCACCCTTTCGATCACCCCAGTGCCGTCGGCCAGCATCCAGATGTTCTACACCGCTCCACGACCGCCGGCCCTCAAGAATCTCGGCCTCCCCTGGACCCCCGAAGATCTCCGCCGACTGGAGGAGCTCGTCCGAGCCGGCGTTCCCGCACCCCACATCGCGCTGCTCATGGAACGGTCCGCCGTCGCGATCCGCGCCAAGGCTGCATCGCAGAAGCTCCGCCTGCGTCGCCGGAGGAAAGGTATATCGGTCCGATCGGACTAGGGCCGTCTCCGGAACCGACCTTAGGTTGCGAAGTTTGGCCCGGGTGATCCCGCAAGAGGCACACTATGTCCGATCGCGCACAAATCGGCGTCCTGACCTTCCACCGCTGCATCAACTACGGCTCCTACTGGCAAGCACGATGCCTGGTGGAGGGCCTGCGGTCGCTGGGGCACGAGGCAGTCCTGATGGATCACCGTTCGCGGCAAGTGGACCGGGCCGAGTGGCGTTGTGCACTGCACCCCGTCCCGACCGCTCCGCGCCTCGGCTCCGACCGCGAGGTCTACGTGGAAAAGGCACGGCGTTTCTTCCAGGCATTCGAGGCCCTGCCTCTCTCGGCTGCTTTTCCGCTCGAGCGACCGGAGGAAGCAGAACCCTTTGACCTTATACTTGTGGGCAGCGACGAGGTCTGGAACCTCCGCCATCCCTGGTATGGCGGCAAGCCGATCTTCTACGGCCATGGGCTGCGGGGCGGCCGCCTGGCGTCCTACGCCGCCAGCTTCGGCAACCAGGACGCAGAGGGCGGTCTCCCGCAAGATCGAAGCCGTCAACTCCAGGCGTTTGATGCCGTGGCAGTGAGAGACGAAAACTCCCGACGCATAGTGACCCAGGCGCTCGAGGAAGCCCCCGAGCTCGTGCTCGATCCGTGCCTGCAGTTCCCTGAGCAGATCGAGCCCGCCAGGATCGAGCAGGAAGAACCATACATCGCCGTCTACGGCCACAGCTTTCCCGGCTGGTTTACCTCTGCCGTTCGAGAATATGCCAAGCAGGCGCGCCTCCGGTTGATCAGCATCGGCTATCGCAATGACTGGGCCGACGGGCAGTGGATCGACGCCGATCCGCAACAGTTCGCTGGTTTCATCGCGGGCAGCGCGGCGGTGGCAACGAACTTCTTTCACGGCTGCGTCTTTTCGCTTCTCAATCGCAAGCCGTTCGTCTGCGCGCCGTCCGAGTACCGCAACAACAAGGTGCGCGATCTGTTGACACTGGTTGGCGCGAAGGAACGCCTGCTTGCCGAGTGGGAGCCTGCCGAAGACGTGTCCGAGCTTCTCCGCGGTTCAGCCGGGCCCGAAACGTACCGAACGATCACAAATCTGCGTCAGGTTTCGCAGCGGTATCTTGACCATGTCCTCAACTGATCAAGCGCTGTCGCCAGGGCGATTGGCGCAGTCAGGTCTTTGCGTTGGCTGCGGCGCGTGCGCAGTCGTGACCGGCTCCCTCTCCATGCGGCTTGATCGGTATGGGCAATTCAAGCCGCGCGGTCCGGGGACCTCGGTCGCCAATTCAGAGGTAGCGCAGACCTGTCCGTTCTCACCGGCGGCTCGCGACGAGACGCGAATAGCCGAAGAGCACTTCCCACATGCCTCCCATCAGGATGACCGCATCGGCCGATACGAGGCCGCATATATTGGCCACGCCGAAGGGGGCTTCCGTGAAGAGGGAAGTTCCGGCGGGCTGACCAACTGGCTCGCCTGCGAATTGCTGCGCCTCGGACTGGTCGACGGCGTGGCGCATGTCGGACCCGGAGAGACCGCAGCCGGGGAAGCACTCTTCGGCTATCGGATCTCCCGGACGGAAGCGGATGTGAGGCGGCGCGCCAAGTCGCGTTATTTCCCGGTCGAACTCTCCGGCGTGCTCGATGAGATCAAAGATGTTCCAGGGCGCTATGCGATTGTCGGAATACCCTGCTTCATCAAGGCCGTGCACCTTCTCCGGGCCGTCGACCCCGTCTTCCGCGAACGCATCGTCTACACGCTGGGTCTGTTCTGCGGGCACATGAAGAGCGCCCGCTTCGCCGAGAGTATCGCGGGACAGCTGGGCTACGACATGCAGGACGTCTCGCGCTTCGAGTTCCGGACAAAGGATACCGCGCGGCCCGCCAACTGGTACCGCGCAGAGGCAGTAGGACACGATGGGGAACAGCGGGCGCGTGATTGGTGGCATCTGGTCGACGGTGACTGGGGGGCTGGCTTCTTTCAAAATTCCGCCTGCGACTTCTGCGATGACGTCGTGGCCGAGACCGCTGACGTTTCCTTCGGCGACGCTTGGATCGACCCGTACCAAGCCGACGGCCGGGGAACGAACGTCATCGTGGTTCGCGATCGGTTGCTCCATCGGCTGCTTGCCGATGCGAACCGGACAGGACGAGTAGCCCTTCAGCCGGTCGAGGCAGACGTCGTCGTGCGCACCCAGGCGGCGGGCTTCAGGCATCGGCGCGAGGGGCTCGCCTATCGGCTTGCCGCCCGCCATGGCGGCATCCAGCCGATCAAACGTGTCGCGCCGCGCAGGCGTGGCATCTCTATCCGGCGGAGATCGATCTACGCCGCGCGGCGGGCGATCAGCCGTTGGAGCGCGCGGATGTACTGGCTCGCGCACACTCTCCACCAGCCACGACTCTACCGATCCTGGGCCGTTTTGTGCCTCCGGGGCTATCAGGCGCTCGCTCACTCGCGCGGCGGGCTCGGCCGTATTCTCGATCGTCTGCTCGGCACCGACGCAAAGACGACGGCGACGGGACTTGGCGAAACATCTCGGCAGCAGTGACACTCGAGGCCGTTTCCTTTGCACGCGCCTAAATTGCGGTCATATCCCGCTTCCGCCTAATTTTTGCGCACGAACGTGAGGTCGAAATGGGCACTCAGTGCCCGACGTTGCGCCGACACGGCGCAGCAACAACCTGATTCTATTGGATTTTCCTAGAACAGGCCCAATTGGCATGCCGTGTGCATTGTGATTGGCGAGCGCGAAGCCGCGACCACACCGCGTCCAATGACGGGCGCTCCCCCCCAAACATCGGCAAGGCTGCCGCGGATGCATGGTCCCTCTCGGGCTGGCTTCCAGAGCAGTGACTTTCGGCTCTCACCAGATGGAGCGAACCATGAGCCAACTCGACGATCAGATCCGCTCGCAGCGCCGAGCCCTGACCATATCAACGATCGCCTTCACAGTCTGCTTTGCGGTCTGGACGATCTTTTCGATCATCGGGGTCGCGTTGAAGGGACAGCTTGGTCTCTCCGAGACCCAGTTCGGCTTGCTGATCGGCACACCGGTGTTGACCGGCTCGGTAGTGCGGATCGCGCTTGGCATCTGGACCGACCGCTACGGCGGCCGGCTCGTCTACGCCCTTACGATGCTGGCCGCAGCAGTGGCAACGTCGCTGTTGGTCTTCGCACAGACCTACGAGCAGTTCCTGCTGGCGGCCCTGGGAGTAGGACTTGCCGGCGGCTCGTTCGCCGTCGGGGTCGCCTATGTATCGCGGTTCTATCCGCAGAGCAGGCAAGGCACCGCCCTCGGCATCTTCGGGGTCGGCAATGTCGGTGCCGCAGTGACCAAGTTCCTTGCGCCTTTCGTAATGGTCGCCTTCGGCTGGCAAGCAGTGGCACTGGCATGGGCGGGTACGCTCGCCGTGATGGCGGTGGTCTTCTGGTTCACCACCGAAGACGATCCGGTGCTGGTGAAACGCCGGCAGGAAGGAGCGGCGCCGCGCCGCCTTGCAGCCGAGTTCGAACCGCTGCGCGATGTGCGCGTCTGGCGCTTTGGACTCTACTACTTCTTCTCCTTCGGCGCGTTTGTCGCCCTCACGCTCTGGCTGCCGCGCTACCTGATCGGCGTCTACGGCTTCGACATCGCCACCGCCGGCATGGTGGCCGCGGCCTACTCGATCCCGGCGAGCATCTTCCGCGCCTATGGCGGAGCATTGTCGGACAAGGTCGGCGCGCGCACCGTGATGTACTGGACCTTCGGCGTCTCGGCGGTGGCGACGTTCCTCCTGGCCCTGCCGCCGAGCGACATGCTCGTGCATGGCACCACCGGCGTCTTCACCATCAACTTCGCGATCAGCCCCTGGGCCTTCATCGCGCTGGTGTTCGTGCTGGGATTCTTCATGAGCCTGGGCAAGGCCGCCGTCTATAAGCACATCCCCGCCTACTACCCCAACAATGTCGGCGCCGTCGGTGGTCTGGTCGGCATGATCGGGGGGCTCGGAGGCTTCGTGCTCCCCTTGGTCTTCGGCTGGCTGAACGACGTCACCGGCCTTTGGACCAGCTGCTTCATGGCCCTGTTCGTGCTCGTCGCTGTTTCGCTGGGGCTGATGCACACAGCTGTCCGCCGCAGCAACCAGACCGCGGCCTCGCAGCCGGCCTGAGCGCGCGTGGAGAACGTTCCTTGAAGCAAAAGCTAGTCGTCATCGGCGCCGGCATGGCTTCTGGTCGCGCACTCGAGCACCTGCTCGATGCGGATCCGGAAAGCTACGATATCACCCTGTTCGGGGCGGAGCCGCGCGGCAACTACAACCGCATCATGCTCTCGCCGGTGCTGGCCGGCGAGAAGAAGTACGAAGACATCATCACCCACGACGCGGCCTGGTATGCCCAGAACGGCGTCACCTGTCGCTTCGGCGAGACGGTCACCGCCATCGACCGCAAGCGCAAGGTGGTGGTCAGCAAGTCCGGCGAGACTGAGTACGACAAGCTGGTGATCGCCACTGGCTCCGCGCCCTTCATCATCCCCGTCGCCGGCAAGGACCTGCCGGGCGTGATGGCCTTCCGCGACCTCGACGACGTCAACCGCATGGTCGAAGCCGCCGGCAAGCCCAACGCCAGGGCCGTGGTGATCGGCGGCGGCCTCCTCGGCCTCGAGGCCGCGGCGGCGCTGCGCAATCGTGGCATGGAGGTGGTTGTGCTCCACCTCATGGGCCATCTGATGGAGCGGCAGCTCGATCCGGCCGCCGGTTACCTGCTGCAGCGCGAGCTCGAGGGCCGCGGCATCAAGATCCACTGCAAGGCGCAGACCAAGGCGATCCTCGGCAACAGCCAAGTGGAGGCCGTGCTTCTGGAGGATGGCACCATCTATCCCGCCGATCTGGTGGTGATGGCCGTCGGCATCCGTCCGGAAGTGCGTATCGCCAATGATGCCGGCCTC